>JBDLIR010000410.1:0-2468 GCA_039714815.1 Actinomycetota bacterium
TGTCGAGGTACGAGACAGAGGGGGCTCTTGGGAGGCCCCCTCCGACCTCGCTGCGCTCGGCCACCTCCCCCGACTTCGTCGAGGGAGGGAAGCAGTCTCTTTCTCTCCCTCAGCTTGCTGGGGGAGATGTCGAGGTACGAGACAGAGGGGGCTCTTGAGGAAGCCGTCAGCGGAAGATCCATTCTTCGCTTTCCGTTCTTCGACTGTGAACTGTGAACCGCTTGCCCTGCACCACCTATCCGCGCGTATTCCAAGTACCTCAGTGCCGACGGCTGATACCCTTGCGCCATGGCTGAGGTGTCCACCGTTCGTACCAGAGTGTTCGCCGTCACTGCCTGGTCAACGCTGGCATTCAATGTTCTCGTCATCCTTGGTGGGACGATCGTCAGAGCAACCGGGTCAGGAGATGGCTGTGGTGACACGTGGCCGAAATGCGGCGATCAGTTCATCCCTCCGAATGCCACTATCGAAACGCTCATCGAGTTCTCGCACAGGGTCTCATCGTTTCTCGCTGGCGTCGGGGTCGCCCTCGTGGTCATCCTTGCGCTGTGGTTCTTCGACAAAGGCACGATCACGAGGCGGGCAGCCGTCGTCTCGGGCGTGTTCCTGATAGTTGAAGCACTGCTTGGTGCAGCCCTCGTCCTGTACGGCTGGGTCGATGCCGACATCTCCACAGGTCGGCTCGTTGTTGTGCCGCTACACCTCATCAACACGTTCCTCCTGCTCGGCTCGCTCGCCGTGACGGCCTGGTGGGGAAGCGGATTCCCTCCCCCAACACGGCAGGTCGACCGGTCGACCAAACGTCTACTTGTCCTGGGCGGCTTCGTCATCCTCGTTCTCGGCGCCACCGGTGCGCTCAACGCTCTTGCAGATACCGTGTTCCCTGCGGAGTCGGTCGTTGGCGATCTGTCGGAGAAGTTCGGGCCAACTGCACCATTGCTCTCCAAACTCCGGATCATCCATCCAGTGGTCGCGATCGCGGGCGGACTGTTCGTCGGATGGATAGCGACATCACTGTCGCGCTTCGGAGACGTTCGCTCCAGGAGGCTATCGACCGCGGTGATCGTCAGCATCTTCAGCCAGTTCTTCATCGGGATCGCCAACATCTTCCTGCTCACGCCACTGTCCATACAGGTGATCCACCTCATGGTCGCCGACCTTCTATGGATCGCATATGTGTTCCTGTGGGTGTCGCTGCTGGGTGAACGGGAACCGTCGCAGGCTCGACACGAGGCCGTCGTATGAACGACAGACCGGGCCCTGCGACTCGTCGGTCATCGGTACTGTCGGCGTACATCGAGCTGACAAAACCGAGGATCATCGAACTTCTCCTCATCACGACGATTCCTGCGATGTTCGTCGCAGCCGACGGATGGCCAGGGCTTGCTGCCATCCTCTTCGCTCTGATCGGTGGAACCTTGTCTGCGGGAGGCGCCAATGTGATCAATCAGGTGTACGACGGCGACATCGATCGGATCATGTCCCGGACGCGTCATCGTCCCATTCCCACCAACCGCGTGTCACCAGCCGCCGCGACGATCTACGGCCTGGCGCTCGGCGCTGCAGGTTTCCTCGTCCTCTGGTTCGGAACCACGCACCTCGCAGGCATGTTGTCGCTCGTTGCTTACGGTTTCTACGTGCTCGTCTACACGATGGTCCTCAAGCGGTCGAGTACCCAGAACATCGTCATCGGGGGGGCCGCGGGCGCCGTTCCAGCGCTGATCGGATGGAGTGCGGTCACCGGTGACCTCTCGATCGCTGCGTGGGTCATGTTCGCCATCATCTTCTTCTGGACACCTCCCCATTTCTGGGCCCTGTCCATCAAGTACAAGGATGACTACCGCGCAGCGGGTGTGCCGATGTTCCCTGTTGTTGCCGGGAGGCAGGCCACATTCTCCCAGATCCAGTGGTACTCCCTCGTGACGGTTGGTGTCACACTGTTGCTGGTACCGACGGCCGGGCTTGGTTGGGTCTACGCCGCCATGGCCGTCGCGTCGGGTATACCGATGGTCATCTTCCCGGTTCGCATCAGGCTTGGCAGGCTCAACCCCATGCGGTACTTCGGTTACACGAATATCTATCTCGCCACGGTGTTCACGGCAATGATGGTGGACCGTCTCGTCCTCGACGGGCCGGTTGGTGGAACTGCGGCGTGGGCGGTGGTGGGCACGGCACTGGTAGCCATGGGTCTCGCAGGGGTGGTCACGGTCGAGGCCCAACCCGCGGTCCGGGTCCACGACATTCATGTCATGAGGCATGCCGGAGAGGTTGGAGTGACGCTCGCCTTCGCTGTCGTGTTGGTCGTAGCTGTTTGGCGATCGATCACCGGGTAGTAGGCGTTGCCCGCACGATCGACGAAGCCCTAGGCTCGTCGCATGACAGATACAGCGCCGATAAGGCCTGAAGAGGACTTCGACCACGCCAAGGTTTCTGATTACCTCGTGGATCACCTGCCTGAGCTGTTTGCG
>JBDLIR010000411.1:0-2468 GCA_039714815.1 Actinomycetota bacterium
TCTTCTCGTCGATGATCATCAAGGTGCTCGGGAACGGGATGCTCATTGCCGGGATCATGGTCCTGCTGTGGCTCGAGTCGTGGCTCATCGGCCTCTTGATCACCGCGCTAACGATCGTGACGTTCCTCGGTCTGTTCAGGCTCCACGGCATCACGGTCCCGTGGAACAAGGATGTGCGTGCAACGGCAGCCGAGCTGAACGGATTCGTCGGCGAGCAAGTCGACGGGACCGAAGACATCGAAGCGAACGGCGCGACCGGTTTCATGCTGACGCGCTTCGAATCGATCGAACGCAAGTGGCTCCCACAGGTCGTCAAGGCATGGACGGGATGGTCGATCATGTGGATCGGGTCGATGATCCTGTTCTTCGCCTCCATGGCAGTCGCGTTCGTGTTCGGATCCTCCCTCTTGGGCATGGGCACCGTGACCCTCGGATCGGTCTACATCATCTTCAGGTACGTCGAGATGGCCCACCGGCCGATCGAGCAGATCAGGGAGGAACTCATCGATCTCCAGAAGGCAGGAGCCTCCATCGAGCGTGTCGAGGAGATGCTCGCGACGCCGTCGGCGCTGGTCCAACGCGAGACTCGCACGCTCCCCGGCGGTCCGCTGGCCGTTCACTTCGACGACGTCACGTTCACCTACGATGACGATGCGGGGTCTGAGAGGATCCTCCACAATGTGGCGTTCGACATCGCCCCGGGGCGGGTAGTCGGCCTCCTCGGGAGGACCGGCTCGGGGAAGTCCACGATTGCCCGGCTCGTCACGCGCCTGTACGAACCCCAGGGGGGCATGGTTCGCGTCGGAGGATCCGCCACATGGGACATAGAGATCAACGATCTGAGGCATCGTGTGGCGATGGTCACCCAGGATGTCCAGCTGTTCCGCGCAACCGTTCGGGACAACCTCACCTTCTTCGATCGTTCGATCAGTGACGATGCCCTGCTCGATGTCGTCGACAAGCTAGAACTCAACGAATGGCTGGAATCCCTGCCGAACGGCCTCGATTCACTTCTCGAGTCCGGGAGCGGAGGCCTCTCCGCGGGCCAGGCCCAGCTCGTCGCGTTCATGCGCGTCTTCCTGCGGGATCCAGGGGTGATCGTTCTCGACGAGGCGTCATCCAGACTGGACCCGGCAACCGAGGCGCTGCTCGAACGCGCGGTCGATCACCTCCTCGAGAACCGCACGGCGATACTGATCGCCCACCGACTGGCGACCGTGACGCGAGCCGACGACATCGTGATCCTCGACAACGGTCGCGTCGTCGAGGCCGGCGCTCGGGACTCACTCCAATCGGATCCCGAATCGCGGTTCTCACACCTGCTGAGGACCGGAATGGAGGAGGCGCTCGCATGACGAAGCCATCCACGCCCCCATTCTTCCGGTTCTTGTTTCGCATGATCCGGCTGCAACCGATCAGGTACAGCTTCGCCTTGTTCCTGTGGATCTCGATCTGGACGATGCCGATCCTCATCGGCCTCCTCGTCGCGCGCTTCTTCGATGCCCTCACAGAAGGGATCGCGACGACCGAGTTGACGTTGCTCGTCGGTGCGCTGTTCGCCTATGCGATCGGACGATCGACCTTCATCGTCGTCGGGATGCGGAACCATGCATCGCTGCTGTTCCGCGCAGCGGCAACGATTCGGAGGAACCTCCTCATCCGGATCTACGAACTCCCGGGGGCTGCCGGGCTGACGGAGACACCGGGCGAAGTCGTGAGCCGGTTCCGCGACGACGTGGAGCACGTGATCGAACCTTTCGACTTCTTCGTCGACTTCGTCGGCTCCACCGTTTCGGGAGTGATCGCGTTTGCGATCCTGTGGTCGATCGACCCTGTCATCACGGTTGTGATCGCCATACCGGTGTCGGTCGTGGCCGTCGTGTCGACGCAAACGGGCGGGTTGGTTCGCCGCTATCGACGCCAGGCACGTGAAGCCACTGAATCGATAACCGGCTTCCTCGGAGAGACCTTCGCCGCGACGCAGTCCGTGAAGGTGGCTGGCGCCGAAGCACACATGCTCGATCATTTCGAAGGGCTCAACCGCGCTCGCAAGTCGATGATGGTGCGAGATCGGACGCTCACGGCGGTGCTCGAGGCCGTCTTCCGGAACACGGTGAACATTGGAACCGGGCTCATTCTGCTGCTCGCCGCGGGCCGACTGTCGGTCGGTGGGTCGGCAGGGATCTCACTGGGCGAGTTCGCACTGTTCGTGCTCCTGTTGGAACTGGTCACGGATTCGGCGTACTTCTCCGGAATGTTCCTCGCAAAAGCGAAGCAGGGCAGCGTCTCGGTGGAACGGCTGACCGCGACGATGACCGGTGCCCCGTGGGAACGTCTCTTGACGCACCGAGATCTGGGACTCGACGAGGTGCCGCCACCCGTCGGGATCGACCGACAGGAGACAGAGCCGTTCCAGTCATTGTCCGTTCGAGATCTGGCGTACCACTACAACGGATCGGTCAACGGGA
>JBDLIR010000412.1:0-2457 GCA_039714815.1 Actinomycetota bacterium
GCGAGATCGAGGACGACGTCATCGGCGCTGATCGCGATCGCGGCGAAGAACCCCACACCGAATGCGGCGGGATCATACCTGGCGTCGAGCGGCCCACCTGGGGTGAACGATTCAACGCCACCGGGTGCGAACTGTGTGAACAGAGGGAACCCAGCGTGATAAGCATCGACAGGAGAAGCCAACCCGAGCAGGTCGGCGATCTCAGCCGGGATGGTCCCGTCGTCCACCGCAGCGGTCAGCGTGTCTGGTGAGTTCGGATTGAAACTGATGTCCTCGCCGAGCCGGTAGGTACCAGGCTCATCGATGACAAACGTCCCGTACCGAAAGTCGTCGTTATTGAGGATCATCGTGCCGGCGTTGTTGCCCGCTATGGCCCCCGTTGGAATCACCATCAGCATCGACGCGACTACCGCCACGGCAACGCTGAGGCGAAGTGCGTTCACCCTCATCTTGGTCTCCCCTTGTTCGCCTGCAAGCCCTGTGCAGGATCTTCCCCCTGCGACCCTAACTGACGGAACTCCGACATTCAACCGGGAATTGTTGGATTTCGCCCGGGGGCGAGGGCGTACGGTGTCGGCGAGACTCCCGAGGCATCCTGAGGGTCGCCGCTGACGACCCTTAGCCGCATGCCAGCTAGGCTTGGATCATGGATACTGAACCAACCCAGCAGCCGAACGGATCCGGATACACAGACACCTTTGAGGAAGTCATCGCGGAGGCGGTGGAGATCAACCAGGGAGGTGCAGGACTGATCCAGGCGGAGAACGTGTCGATCAGCCAGGGCGGCGCCCAGATGGTCGAGGCCAAGACGGTCTCGGTTACCCAGGGAGGCATCGTTGCGGCATCGAGCGAGACAACGAGCCTCGAAGGGAGCGGCGCGGTGATGATCAGCGCAGACACCGTCCACCTCGACTCGTCACGGTCACTGGTTGCGATTGCCGACACGCTCAATGCCAAGGAATCGACCATCGGGATCCTGCTCGCTGGCACCATCGAGGGTGCGCCCGATGTCAGATTCGATGCCAGGACCGCCGCCGCGATGGGAGCAGGGGCAGCGGTCGTGCTCTTCATCCTGAAACGCGTGTTCTCGCGATCGTGAGATCCGCGGATCTGCGGTGGTACGAGACAGCGATCTTCTACGAGGTCGCGATCCACTCCTTCTTCGACAGCGATGCAGACGGAATCGGCGATGTCGCAGGCCTTACGGCCAAACTCGACTATCTCCAGTGGCTTGGCATCACTGCCATTTGGCTCCTTCCGATCCTTCCCTCTCCGATGAGGGATGGCGGTTACGACGTCTCGGATTTCCGGGGGGTGAGACCCGAGTACGGCACGCTCGATGACGTCCGGGTCCTCCTCGAAGAGGCCCATGCCCGAGGTATCGCGGTGGTCACGGACTTCGTTGTCAACCACACGTCCGACCAGCACCCGTGGTTCGTCGAGGCCAGGAACCCTGATTCACCCATGCACGACTGGTATGTGTGGTCCGACCACGCGTCCCGTTACTCCGACGCCCGCGTGATCTTCGTCGACACACACAACTCGAACTGGTCGTGGGACGAGGTCGCAGGCCAGTACTTCTGGCACAGGTTCTTCGACCATCAACCAGATCTCAACTACGACAACCCCGAGGTGAGGGAAGCGATGTCGGGTGCGATCAGGTTCTGGCTCGATCTCGGGTTCGATGGGCTACGTCTCGACGCTGTCCCCTATCTCTTCGAGGAGGAAGGGACCAACTGCGAGAACCTGCCCGCAACGCACGAGTATCTCAAGGAGGTGCGCTCGATGATCGATGAGGACTTCCCTGGCGCCGTCCTCCTCGCCGAGGCCAATCAATGGCCGAACGATCTGCTCCCCTATTTCGGCGACGGTGACGAGTGTCACATGGCATTCCACTTCCCTGTGATGCCGAGGCTGTTCCTCGCTCTCGCAACGGGGGACGTCACGCCGATCACCGACACGATCGCAGCAACGCCGGAGATCCCACCTGGCGCACAGTGGGCAGTGTTCCTGCGCAACCACGATGAACTCACGCTCGAGATGGTGACCGAGACCGAACGGGCCGCGTTGTACGACGCGTACGCGCCCGACCCCGCGATGCGCAAGAACATCGGCATCAGACGACGTCTCTCCCCGCTTCTCGACGGGGACCGCCGGAGGATCGAGATGCTCAATGCGGTGCTCATGAGCCTCCCTGGCACTCCTGTGATCTACTACGGGGACGAGATCGGAATGGGGGACGACATCTCCCTGCAAGACCGCGACGGGGTCCGCACCCCCATGCAGTGGGACGCCAGCCATTCCGCAGCATGGTCCGATGCTGACCCGGGCAGCTTCTACCTTCCCGTCATCACAGATGGCCCGTATGGCTCGGCATCGGTCAACGTTGCGAACCAGATGGTCGACGAGTCATCACTTCTCCATGCGATGCGCTCCTTGATCACCCATCGTCCACCG
>JBDLIR010000413.1:0-2448 GCA_039714815.1 Actinomycetota bacterium
CGAGCTACGGGCCTGGCCCACGGCGACCGCCTATTTTTTGTCTTTTGTCGTCAGCGCCCGGTGGCCCGAGATCGCCTTGTGGACCATGTCCGCATCGAACGCAGTGCTGGCGGTCAACGGCCTTTTCATCTGGCGCGTTGGTTCCCACCGGCAGCCCGAGCAACGCAGCTAGCGCACGCGCACGATGTGATACTTCTTCTTGCCGCTGCGCAGAACCATCATGGTCTCGGTGCCCAGATCGTCGTCACCGGTATCGAGACGCGGTTCCTGTCCCCAGGAGTTGAGGGCGACGAACTTGTTGTGGAAACGTGGGTAGACGAGATCAAGCGGGTCTCGACGCTCTTCGGGCAGAGGATCATGCGCGGTGATGAGGTCCTGGCAACGCAGAGAGTCAGAGGTGCGTGCACGACGCTCGCTGGACGGCCGACCAGGTTCCCCGCCGAACTGCTCGAGGGGATGCAACCGTACGTGTCAGATCGTTCATGATCGCAACGGTCGAGCGTGGCGCCACGCTCGATTTCCAGGTTCTCGGAACGAACGGACCCGCGTGAGGGTTGTACGAGCAGCTTGGGTTCACCGAGCTCTACAGGTACAACTATCTCCAGGCCGCGCCCTCTGGCCAGGGAAGGACATAGCATCCGACAGGAGGCAGCATGCGTGCAACGATCGTAGGGTCCTGGGACAACATGGAGCCGGGGGACATCGCCGGCGCTCTCGTTGAAGATGTCGATCTCGTTGTCATCCGTTGGCCAGACGGCGAGGGTCACAGCGTCCTCTACGGGCGATGCGTCCACCGTGGCGCTCTTCTGGTGGACGGCAAGGTCATCGGCGACAACATCGTGTGCGGTGTCCATGCGTGGGACTACCGCTTCGACACCGGTGTTTCGAGTTACACCAACGCAGAGGTCCTGGAGAGATTCACGTCGTGGGTGGAGGACGGCAGCATATGGGTCGATGCCGACGAGGTAGCGCGATACGCGGAAACCCATCCCCAACCGTTCGACAGGGACGCGTATCAGGGGGCATACCAGGATCCAGTGGGTCCCGACATCGAGCGCCACACACGCCTGATCCACAATCTCGCTGGAAGCGGATTGGACGAAGTCGGCCACCACGGCCACATCGGGGCGATGGGGGTGCCAGGGGATCGCCTCCCGAAGTGGGCTGACATCCAGATCGTCACGGCACAACTCGCCGTCGCA
Organism: Actinomycetota bacterium; assembly: GCA_039714815.1. GTDB lineage: Bacteria > Actinomycetota > Acidimicrobiia > Spongiisociales > UBA5794 > JAMBLL01. The sequence goes on from JBDLIR010000413.1 coordinate 1,203, forward strand.
CCGCTTCTCGAGAGCGAACCGGTCGATACCCGTCTCACGATCGGTCCGGCGGCTCAACGCCCACTCACGCTCGATATCCCCGTATTCGTCTCCGATATGAGCTTCGGGTCGCTGTCCCAGGAGGCGAAGGTGGCTCTTGCGCGTGGGGCTGAGCTTGCGGGAACGGGCATCTGCTCTGGCGAGGGAGGGATGCTCGCCGAAGAACAGGCGGAGAACAGCAAGTACTTCTACGAACTTGCGTCTGCACGGTTCGGGTTCAGCTGGGACAAGCTCGACAAGGTCCAGGCGTTCCATTTCAAAGGAGGCCAGGCTGCCAAGACAGGTACCGGTGGGCATCTGCCTGGCGCAAAGGTCTCAGAGAAGATCGCCGCCGTTCGTGAGATCCCGATAGGGATGCCGGCTGTGTCTCCTGCAAGGTTCCCGGAGTGGGATACACCTGCAGATTTCGCAGACTTCGCGGCAGAGGTCCGTGAACGCACCGGAGGCATCCCCGTCGGTTTCAAGCTGTCAGCCCAGCGCATCGAAGCGGATCTCGAGGCTGCTCTCGAAGTCGGTGTCGACTACGTAATCCTCGACGGCAGGGGAGGGGCGACCGGTGCGGCGCCGCTCATCTTCCGGGACAACATCTCCGTCCCGACGATCCCTGCCCTTGCACGGGCCAGGCGATTCCTCGACCAGTCCGGTGCAGACGATGTCACCCTGATCATCACGGGTGGATTGAGGACACCTGCTGACTTCGCAAAGGCTCTTGCGCTCGGAGCCGATGGCGTTGCGGTATCGAACTCGGCGCTTCAAGCGATCGGTTGCATCGGTATGCGTGCATGTAACACGAACAACTGCCCTGTGGGGATCGCCACACAGCAACCGCATCTGCGTGCCAGGCTGCCTGTCGATGAGGCTTCACAGCGCCTCGCCCGGTTCTTCGGGGCTACCGCCGAACTCCTGCAGGTCCTTGCGAGGGCATGCGGCCATGACTCCACATCAGGGTTCACCATCGACGACCTCACCACATTCAAACGCGACATGGCCGACCTGAGCGGCATCGCCTTTGGCGGGGTCTCGAACTGAACACGCTCTGCCGTAGAATCTGGCCATCGGGCCCGTAGCTCAGTTGGTTAGAGCTGTCGACTCATAATCGATCGGTCGCAGGTTCAAGTCCTGCCGGGCCCACGAAACAGATCGCTCGCAGGCTCGCTTCCAGAAACCAGATACCAGATCGCTCGCAGGCTCGCTTCCAGAACCCATG
>JBDLIR010000414.1:0-2445 GCA_039714815.1 Actinomycetota bacterium
GCTGGCGTCGCATGAGGCTCCGAGTGCCAGTCGACTGGAGGTGAACCGGGCTACCGTGGCTCGGGGCCAATCAATAGCCGTGAAAGCAATCGACAGTACGATTTCTCACGTAGACACGATCGTAGGAGCTACGAACTCATGGGAGATGGTGACGAACGAAGAGGGCCTCAAGGCAGGATGTCCGTCAGGGTGGAACCGTTCTGGCTGAACCTTGCAACGATCAAGGGGATCATCGCGATAGTGGGCGGTGGTCTCATTCTGGCGTTCCCCGGGTCTACGCTCGAAGTACTCCGGTATGTTCTCGGCATCGCCCTCATCGCGAGCGGCATTGCCGACCTTCGGTTCCACCTCAGGTCCCCGGCATCGCACAGTCGCGTGGGTGTCATCGTTGAGAGCGGCATAACGATCACGGCGGGATCGCTCATCCTGTTCTTTCCAGCCGAAACAATCAAAGCGGTCATGGTCATCGCCGGCATCTACTTCGCCGTACGGGGTTTCACTGTCGTTGTTGAGGCGGTCAAGGACCGTGGATCGGACACGTGGGCTCTCGATCTCGCTAGGGGAGCATTCTTCCTTGCCTTTGCCGGGCTGACGTTCGTGCTACCCGAGAACGTCGCCTCTGGTGTGGTCCTTGCCCTCGCTGCTGGATCGGTGGTGCTCGGCGGGGTCATGCTCGCCTATGGAGTCAGGCACCACACCGAAGGCGCCCTCGTCGATCTCGACGCAGCATCCGTGTCCCAGATCATTCGCGAGTGGATGCTGCTTCAAGATGTCGGGGATGCACGCAGAGACGAGATAGACGAGGGGCTGTACTTCGAGCAACCGGACCGTGCGAACAAGCTGGTCGCCTGGTGGGTCATGTTGCTGCTGTCGGTTGCGATCGCTTCCTTCGGAATCCTTCAGGACTCAACCGCGGTCGTTATCGGTGCCATGCTGATCGCTCCGCTCATGACACCGATCATCGGCACCGCAGCCGCTGCGGTGAACGGGAATCCGATGAAAGTGACGACATCGCTCGGCATGATCGCAGCAGGCGTTGGTGCCTCGGTTGCCCTGGCATTCATCATCGGTGCGTGGTCGCCGCAACTCATTCCGCTCACCAGCAACTCTCAGGTCACGTCGCGGGTCAATCCGAATATCATCGACATGGCGATCGCCCTCGCCGCCGGCGCCGCTGGTGCTTTCGCTAACGTGAACAAGCGGGTATCAGCGTCCATCGCCGGTGTCGCAATCGCTGTTGCGTTGGTGCCTCCGCTCGGCGTTGTCGGACTCACCCTTCATGCGGGGTTGATCGGGGACGCCTTCGGGGCGTTCACGCTGTTCATGACGAACCTCGTCTCGATCCTCCTCGCAGCCATGGTCGTGTTTGCACTCACCGGGTTCGCGCCTGTCTCCAAGATGAGGGAGCACGCGATCGAGATCAAGAGGGTGGCGATCATGGTTGCGATTGCAGCGATCCTGATCGCCATACCCCTTGCGATCACGGTGTCGAGCGTTCTCGAGACGGCTGCACGCCAGTCTGACGCCCAAACGACGGTCGAGTCCTGGTTGGAGGCGACACCTGAACTCGAACTCAACCGTCTTGAAGTGAAGGGAGCGGATGTATCGATCGTCATCGTCGGTTCAGAGTCCTTCCCTCCGGTACAGGACCTCGAGGACGCGCTCACCGAGTCGTTCGGCGTTCCCGTGACTGTGCTTGTCGAGCACATCCCATCGATCGTGGTCATCTACTCCGACGCAGATGGCGAGGTTCGCACCGAGGTCGGCACCGATGACTGAGGGGTCACATGCGTCCGCTGAACACGGGTTCGCGCAGAACGTGTGAGCGGCGGTGTCAGGAACCCACACGACGCGTGGGAAGCCGAACAGGTAGGCTCTTGCCGCATGGATCGATGGGAAGACGGTGACGGCTACGAGCCGTATGTCGGCAGGTGGAGTCGGCCCGTAGCACACAAATTCGTTCAGTGGATCGACGCTGAACCCGGTGCTCGATGGCTAGATGTCGGCTGTGGCACCGGAGCACTTGTCGGAGCGATCGTCGACGGTGCTTCACCAGGATCGGTTGCCGGCGTCGATCCATCAGAGGGGTTCCTCGCCGTTGCGCGACGCAGCGCTGGAGGAACAGCCGACCTTCGTGTAGGAGACGCGAGTGACATCCCCTTCGGCGACGCAGATTTCGACCTCGTTGTCAGCGGCCTCGTTCTCAATTTCGTTCCAAACCCTCCCGCGGCGATTCACGAGATGCGGCGAGTGGCAGCGGGCGGGCGTGTTGCGCTCTATGTATGGGACTACGCAGAAGGCATGGAGTTGATCCGGTACTTCTGGGACGTTGCCATCGCCCTCGATCCAGGTGCAGCGGACCTGGACGAGGCGGTACGGTTCCCGTTGTGTGAGCCGGAACCGATGGTGCAACTCTTCCAGGAGGCGGGACTCGACCAGATCGAG
>JBDLIR010000415.1:0-2440 GCA_039714815.1 Actinomycetota bacterium
GGTAGTGGGGGAGATGTCGAGGTACGAGACAGAGGGGGCTTCTGTCAGCCGGAGAGTTCGTCGAGTATCTCTGAGAAGAACAGCCGCTGCGGTTCGCTGGTAGCCGTCGCGTGTCCTCTTCGGTACGCATCTGCCGCACCGGCGTTGTCACCCAAAGCGGTGAGATACGAACCCCGCGCGGCGTGGTAGTACGGGTACTCATCGAGATCGGAGATCTCGTCGAGCATGGCGAGCGCGATGGTGGGGCCGTACGCCATCGAGACAGCGACGGAGTGGTTCAGCGCCACGATGGAGCCGTCGCCGAAACTCCGCAGGGATACATAGAGGCGGACGATCTGCTCCCAGTCGGTGTCCTCAGACGTTGCAGCCGTGGCGTGGAGTGCGGCGATGGCAGCCTGGATCTGGTACGGCCCAGGGGACTCCCTTGCCATCGCCCGGTCGAGGAGGGCCACACCCGTTGCGATCTGGGAACTGTCCCACAGTGTTCGGTCCTGGTCGGCGAGCAGCACTGTGCTTCCCGACTCGTCGATCCTGGCATCACCACGTGCTTCGTGGAGATGCATCAAGGCGGAGAGTCCGAGAACCTCAGGCTCGTTCGGCAACAGGCGGTCGACGATCGTGACGAGCCTGAGGGCCTCACCGGTGAGGTCGACTCTCCGCAGGGTCTTCCCCGTCGATGCTGCGTACCCTTCGTTGTAGATCAAATAGATCGATGACAGGACCGTCGGCAGGCGCTCGGGTAACTCGGCGTCCGATGGCACCCGATAGGGGATCGCGGCGTCACGGATTTTTCGTTTCGCCCGCACGATCCTTTGAGCCATCGTGGTCTCCGAGACCACAAACGCGTTGGCGATCTCCTCAGTCGTGAGTCCGGCGACGGTCTTGAGCGTGAGGGCCACTCGTGCATCAGCGTTGATCGAAGGATGGCAGCAAGTGAACATGAGCCTGAGGCGATCATCACCGACGACATCCTCGTCGAGGGCTTCGTCGCTCACCTCGTCGAGGCTTGCCGCGATGACCCGGTACTTGCGCTGCAGGTTTCGCGTGCGCCTTATGCGGTCGACAGCCTTGCGGCGAGCGGTGGTGGTCAGCCACCCGGCAGGGTTTCTCGGGATCTCGTCTGCCCACGATACGAGCGCCGCTTCGCACGCATCCTGGAGCGCGTCTTCTGCGAGTTCGAGGTCACCGAGGTAGCGGGTGAGTCCCGCAACGACGAGGCCGTGCTCCTGGCGGAACACGGCCTCGATGGCGCGATGGGACTCAGGCATCGATCAGCCGAAGTCGACCAGCGGGCGGACCTCGATGGTCCCATGGTTGGCGCCGGGGATCCGTGCCGCGATGTCGATCGCAGCGTCCAGATCGTCGACCTCGACGAGATAGAAGCCGCCGAGCTGTTCCTTGGTTTCAGCGAACGGCCCGTCGGTGACGGTGCGATCTCCGTTGCGAACCTGCACAGATGTGGCGGACTCGACGCCGTGGAGCGCTTCGCCGCCCCGGTTGACGCCTGCGTTCGAGATGTCCTCCGTGAACTTGTAGTACGCCTGGTACATCGCGTTGAACTCGTCGCTTCCTTCCGCGGGAGCTGCTGTCTCGTCTCCGTAGATGAGAAGTGCGTATTTCATCATGCCTCCTTGGTGGTGGGTGCGGCATCTTCGCCGCCTCTCGTCGTGTCGACGAATGGAGAGGAGCGAATTCGACAGCAAGTTCCGTTTTCCTGCAGCTGTTTGCCGTCTAGCGTATGTTGACACGTCAGGGGAGGACTGTACATGATGAACTTGGAAGTATCGCGGGACGTGAATGCGCCAGCCGCGGTTGTATGGGGGATCATCACGGATCTCGAAGGGTCGGTCGACACGATCTCGGCGATCGAGAAGGTCGAGATCCTTGCCGGAGACGGCTTCGGTATCGGGACTGCGTGGCGTGAGACCCGCACGATGTTCGGGAGGAAGGCAACCGAGGAGATGACCGTCACCGAGATAACGGAAGGGGAGTCCTATGTGGTCGTGGCCGATCCTGAGGGAGCCAACTACCGGACTGTGATGGCTGTGCTACCAACAGGCGAGACAGCATGCACCGTTTCGATGGAGTTCGGTGCAGACCCGAGAGGGGCGATGACACGACTCCTGGGAGCGACCGTGGGGAGACTGTTCGCAGGTGCAACCAGGAAAGCCATCGCCGCCGATCTCGACGATATCGCCACAGCCGCCGAGACCGCTTGAGGCCAGATGCCAGATTCCAGACGCCAGATTCCAGATGCCAGATTCCAGATGCCAGAAGACCGTAAATCGTAAATCGTAGATCGCCAGAAGACAGATGCCTGCCGCGAACCGTGGACCGATTCTTCCTGCTGTCGGCTGTTGGCTGTGAGCTGATAGCTGCTCTTCGAGCTGATAGCTGCTTCTCGTCTTCACGCAATCTTCACACGGCCGATACGCGCATC
>JBDLIR010000416.1:0-2433 GCA_039714815.1 Actinomycetota bacterium
TGTCGAGCTCGTTGACGAGAACGCTCTGACGGGCTCGGGCCTCGGAGATCTCCGCCTCCACAGCGACGAGATCGGCTTCGAGATCATCGACGGTTCGTGTGCTCCAGTTCATAACCACAAGGTATCAACCGCCTATGACACAAACAGCCGACAGCCGGAACGGTGTGCTCTCTCAGTACATCGTTGTGCGTGTGAGGTGGTGCGGCTTGAACGTGGCGTGGTAGGTCTTCCAGAAGCGGTAGTCGATTTCGGGAATCAGGAGCTGTGCATCTGCCGGCCTGATCTCGTTGATCGCATCGGTGAGCAGAGCAGTTGCGTAGAGCGTGTGGGCGCGGATCTCGATCTCTTCGTCGCTGTCGCGCTCGAGCATGATCCCGTTCGCGATGCGGTCGCTGAGATCATCCGTGTACTCGAGGACTCCCATGAGGTTGAGGCCGACGGGAACGATGTAGTCGGCAAAGGCGGTCATCGTGTCGATGTCCGTGAGCTGCCACGTCCCCGAACCGCGCAGCGCCCTGTGGAGGACCCAGAGGCCAAGCTGGGCGAGTTTGTAGATCTTGACGGGGGAGCCGTGATAGTCGCTCTCGTCGTTGAAACGTGGGAACTCGTCGACGAGGCGCTCCAGGATGCCATCGCCGTCCGCATACTGGGCAGGCGTGCAATCAGCGACGAAGTTGTGGAACCTGCCGTTGTATCGATCAACCAGAATCGTGCCGGCCTCGTTGAGGATCTCGACACGCTCATCGAGCATCGGCATCTCGGTGTCTCCAGCGAAGATCTTCTCGAGGTCGCCGCGGGTGACGCCTGCCAGATAGCCACCTTCGAGGATCGGGATGCCGGTGTCGATCGCCTCCTGGATGCGCACGGTCATCCCCTCGGTGTCGGAGTAGGTGCATCCGTCTTCGGTCACGGTGTACTTGATGCCTGTGTCGAAGTCGGTGAACGCGAAGTTCAACAGCGTCTCGAAGAACGTCGAATCCATGATCTGGTGGGGATCCAAGCTCCTCGTCCCGTTCCCGGTCACAGACCCGTGCGGGAACGTGAATTCTTCGTGGGCCATCCAGCCGGCGACCGAGCGAACCGCCTCCGGGGATGTGCGCACGTGCTGTGACATCTCCACGACGGGTAGCACCGATTCGAGCACCGGTGTCGACCAGTGGGCAGCTATCGCGGGTTTCGATTCCATGGCCATCCGATCAGTGTTCTCGTTGATCCTGCCCACCTAAGGTAGATGCGCAGGACGCTGTGGTGTCCGACCAACAGTTCGAGACCGGGAGACAGACACGATGGCCTCAGATGCCCAAAGACCGAAGGTCGCGGTCGTTGGCAGCGCAAATATCGACCTCGTTGCCTACTCCGAACGCGTCCCTGACGCTGGTGAAACGCTCGTCGGCCGCCGCTTCCAGATGGGCTTTGGCGGGAAAGGTGCAAACCAGGCCGTGATGGCCAGGCTGCTTGGCGCAGACATCGCCATGGTCGGCTGTCTGGGTGATGACGTATACGGGGATATGACGTTCGAGAACTTCGCCGCGTTCGATATCGATACGACCCACGTCCACCGTACCGATGGGGCGAGTGGCGTTGCCCACATATGGGTTGAGGCCGACGGGACGAATCGGATCATCATCATCCCTGGTGCGAACGATGCTCTGACCCCCGCTCAGGCATCGGATGCTGTGCGATCGATGCCAGGCGTATCCGTTGTCGTCGGCCAGCTCGAGATCCCGCAGAGTGTCACAACGGCGGGGTTCCAAGCAGCCCTGGACCAAGGAGCGGTCACGATCTTGAACCCTGCGCCAGCGGCAGACCTCGATCGAGACCTGCTCGATGCGAGTTCCTGGCTGATCCCCAACGAGGTCGAATTCTCAGCGCTCACCGGCACCGATGCAGCCGACGACGATGCCCTGGTTTCGTTCGCAAACCGAACCGGTGTCCGGCTTCTTGTGACCCTCGGAGAGGCTGGTGTGGCCCTTGTACAAGAGGACGGTTCGGTGGCTCGTGTCCCGGCAGAAGTGAGAGAGGCGGTCGACACGACAGGGGCGGGCGATGCCTTCGTTGGAGCGTTCGCTTACGGCCTGGCCGCAGGCATGGCCGAACTCCAGTCCATCGCCCTCGGCATCGCCTGTGCCGGAGACAGCGTCACCAGGCCAGGCACGCAGACGTCGTTCAGCGAGCGTAAGTTGTAGGACAGCTGACAGCCGCGGCTCGCTGGCGCTCGCGGACCCGCTCAGGTTGTGCGCGGGCTGAGTGGGACGGCTCGGTTTCCCCCTCTGTCTCGTTCCTCGACATCTCCCCCGCGAAGGCCGGGGGAGAGAAGCGGAAGGCGGAAGCCATGATGATCCGCTCAGGTTGTGCGCGGGCTGAGTGGTACGACTCGGTTTCCCCCTCTGTCTCGTTCCTCGACATCTCCCCCGCGAAGGCCGGGGGAGAGAA
>JBDLIR010000417.1:0-2427 GCA_039714815.1 Actinomycetota bacterium
CACGAGATCGCAATCTCATTGTCCCCGAAAACTTCACCCTCGAGAACCGCGTATCTGCCGGCGACCAGCGGATCGAACAGGTCGACGGAGGCATAGTGCGCGTCCCTTGTGTAGGCGTGCTCGATGACGGCGACCTCGGCGTCGGGTACGAGTTCGTCGAGCTTGGCGTCAACCCAAGCGATGATGTCGCCAGAAGTACCCCAGGATTCGACTGTCAGCTCCGAAGCACCGAACTCGAACGCGAGGCGTTCGTCTGGGGTCCGGGTTCCTGTTCGCATGACGATGCCGACCATCACCGCGATCAACACGGCGATCCCGATGAGGGAGGCGATGAGTCCCGTTCGCCAAGGGTGCCTCCACGCGGAGCGTCTACCGAGCCGAACGACGGCTCGCGTCTGGGCGAGCTTCACAGCGCGACCCCCTCCAGGGTGGGTGGTGTGGCTGACCGCTCGGTGACGGATTCAATACGACCGTCGCGGAGACGAACAACTCGGTCTGCGTAGGCGGCCCATCCCGGATCGTGCGTGACGAGGATGCCCGCGGCACCGGCGTCACAGCGGGCACGGATCGTCGAGAGAATCGCTTCACCTGTGAGCTCATCCAAGGCGCCGGTTGGCTCATCGGCCAACAGGAGGTTGCGTGGTCCGATCAAGGCCCTGGCGATCGCGACCCGTTGTCGCTCTCCACCGGAGAGCTCGTCCATGTACCGATCTGCCATACCGTCGAGGCCAACCTCGGTGAGCGCCAGTTCGGCCATTCCGCGGGCTTGCTTCACAGCGATGCCATCGAGTTCCAACGGCAGGGAGATGTTCTCGGCGGCCTTGAGCGTCGGCAGCAGGTTGAACTCCTGGAACACGAAGCCGATGTGGCGGCGGCGCAGTGCTGCGAGATGCTTGCCTGACATTCCTGCGAGGTTCTCGCCGTCAACGGTGACCGATCCAGTGGTCGGCACATCGAGGGCACCGGCGACGTTCAGCAGAGTGGACTTGCCCGAACCGCTACGGCCGGTGATTGCGACGAGTTCACCCGCGGCGATGTCGAGGTCGATGTCGAGCAGTGCGTCGACGCGCTGGACTCCTTCGCCGAACGTCTTGCCTACGCCTCGCATGGAGAGCACGGTTTGGTCAGTCATGGGCACCCCCAACTTGTGATGGTATTGCTGGATCACGATTGCTCACTTCCGGAGCGCCCCGCTCCTGAAGATCGCCTGATTGTTCGATTCGGCTCTCAACTCGATCGAGCCATCGGAGCTGCGCCTCTGTCTGGAAGGTGAGCCTGTCGAGGTGCACGAGCCAGGCGAGGTCGTCATCGGCAGCCTCTGTGCGAAGTCGCTGGTAATCCTGGAGGTTCTTCATGGCGGCAGAACGCTGTGCGCCTATGACATCGTCCACGTCCGCCGCAGATGAGGTGAGCGCGAGGAGGATCTTCATCGACATCTCGTCCCGGTTCGCAGCCGAAGGCTCCACGGGATGCATCATCCAGAGCGAAGCCTCCTCGATGCCCGCCTTGGTGATGCGGTGCGTCTTCTGCTCATCGCCGCACGCCTCGACGAGGCCGTCGCGTTCGAGACGACCCAGCGTGGTGTACACCTGTCCGACATTGAGCGTCCAGGCTTCACCGGTTGCGGTTTCGAACTCACGCTTGAGCTGATACCCGTACTTCGGGCCCTCGACCAACAGGGCGAGGATCCCCTCCTTGACTCCCACAGCGATCACCTCACTACATACTCGGTATGTAGTGACTATATACATACCAAGTATGTAGCGGGAGTTCTTCCAGGGACGGAAGCTCGGTTCTTCAGGAGACTCAGCGGCGTCGTATTCCTTGTCATCCGTTCGAGTGCCGGTATGCGAGTTACTTCATGAGAATGCACCAGATGAAGGACTCACCAGTGGTGGTAACCCAAGAGGCACCGGTCTTGCCGACGGTCTCCTTCCAGGAGGATTTCGAGTCCTTCTATGCACGCGAGCTCAGACCGGTCGTCGGTCTGGCGTTCGTGCTGTCCGGCAGCAGCTCAGGCGCCGAGGATCTCGCCCAAGAGGCATTCCTCGCGGCCTACAAGCAGTGGAACAAGGTGCAGGATCTCGACAACCCGGGTGCGTGGATTCGAAGGATCGTGTCGAACAAGTCGGTATCGGTTATCCGGCGACGCACCGCCGAGGCCAAGGCACTCGTTCGCATCGGCGGATCGGACTACACGATTCCTGAGATGTCACCTGATGCGGTCGCCACGTGGTGTGCGGTCCGCAAGCTGCCCAGGCAGCAGGCGCAGGTGATTGCGCTTCGTTACTACGACCGCAGCTCCATCGCCGACATCGCACGGATTCTTGAGATGTCCGAGAACACGGTGAAGACACACCTGCAACGAGCCAAGAGGACGCTCAGGGAGAGACTCGCGGAGGGGACCAGCACATGAACATGCTCGAA
>JBDLIR010000418.1:0-2427 GCA_039714815.1 Actinomycetota bacterium
GCAACCGCCGTCCCCCATGACCCCGCCCCGATGACCGCGTACTTCATGAGGCGACAGTAGTCGCCTCATGAAGAGCAGAGAGCAGAGAGCAGAGAGCAGAGAGCAGAGAGCAGAGAGCAGAGAGCAGAGAAGCGTGATGTCTACCTGTCCACCCGTCTACCCGTCTACCTGTCCACCCGTCTACCTGTCCACCCGTCCACCCGTCCACCCGTCTACCCGTCCACCCGAACTACATCCTTGCAATTCACGGCGACTGGTAGCAAGGTACTGCCTGTGCCGGAACGGAACGTGACGCTACCGACGACAAAGAGATCGTTCGTTCTCGATACGTGTGTGCTGATCGCCGACCCACAAGCTCTCCTTCGCTTCGATGAACACGACGTCGTCCTGCCCCTTGTCGTGATCGAGGAACTCGACCGACAGAAGTCACGCATGGACGAGGTCGGCGCAAACGCACGGAGTGCCATCCGCTTGTTGGAGGAGATGGGTGCTTCCCGGAGCGGTGGCCTAGCGGTTCCCCACGGGTTGCCGGGAGGCGGGACGATCCGTATCGAGTTGAACTGCATCCAGTCTGAACGGTTGCCGGTGGTGCTGAATCCCACGACGCCGGATCATCGCATCCTCGCGACATGCCTGAATCTCCACGATGAGGGATCGGACACGGTTCTCGTCACCAAGGACGCTGCCCTCAGGATCAAGGGCGCCCAGCTCGGGATCGATGTCGAGGATTATCGCGGTGACACTGTTCAGGTGGACGAGTCCTACAGCGGTGTGCTCGAAGTTGAAGTCGATACCGATGTCATCGATGAGATGTACGCGTCGGGCAAAGCCGAGATTCCTTTCCTCGAAGGCATCATCAACCAGTATCTGATTCTCAAGGGACCCGGATCTGCCTCGGCGCTCGCTCGTGTCGCGGAGGACGGCCCTGATCCGGTGGCCGTCAGGGTTCCGGGGTCGAGGCATATGTTCGGTATCGAGACCAAGAACGTCCGGCAGGCGTTCGCTGCAGATCTCCTGCTCGATCCGGAGGTGTCTGCGGTGAGCCTCATGGGGATGGCAGGGACGGGGAAGACATTCCTCTCGCTCGCCGCCGGACTCGAACAAGTCGTCGAGATGGGCCGGTATCGGAGGGTGTCCGTCTATCGGCCGCTCATCGCCGTGGGCAGGCAGGAGATCGGTTTCCTTCCCGGGGACCTCAACGACAAGCTCGAACCATGGATGGCGGCGGTCCATGACAATCTCTATGCGCTCTTCGGCAGCAACGGTTCGAACCCACGCGACATGGTGGATGAGCTCTTCGAGCGGGATGTGCTCGAGATGGCCGCCGTCACGTACCTGCGTGGTCGTTCGATAACCGATGAGCTCGTGATCGTCGATGAGGCGCAGAACCTCGAGCTGCCGACGTTGAAGGTGATCCTCACCCGGATGGCGTCCAATTCGAAGGTGGTCTTCTGCGGGGATCTCACCCAGGTCGACAATCCCTACATCTCCCCGTTCGGCGGCCTCTCCGCGCTGATCGAGAAGTTCAAGGGGAACCCGATGTTCGGCCACATCACCATGGAGCGCACCGTTCGCAGCCCTCTTGCGGAGCTGGCCACGCAACTGCTCTGACAGGTGCCAGGCCTCAGGCGTCAGGCGTCAGGCGTCAGGACGAAGCTCCTGAACCGTGCAGCCTCCTCGTGGGGCAGGCGAACCTTCACAGCCGTCCCTGTGTCGTTGTGATCGGTTGCGAGCACGTCGGCTGACGTGTGGAGATCGGCGAGGAGATCGCCGCGATCGTAGGGGATCTGGAGCTGCAGTTCGATCGTCTTGGCATCGAGTCCGGCAACGACACGCTGAAGGAGCGTCGGAACACCATCACCGGTTCGCGCTGAGATGAAGACGGCCTCCGCGTGCATCGCGGTCAGGCGTGACAAGGTCGTTTCGTCGACGGCGTCGGTCTTGTTGAACACGATGACCTCGTCAACGGTCTCAGCTCCGATCTCATTCAGCACAGCGTGCACGGAAGCCACCTGATGGTCGGGATCGGGGTCCGATGCATCCACGAGGTGCACGAGCAGGTCGGCGTCTGCAACCTCCTCGAGCGTGGATTTGAAGGCCTCGACAACCTCGTGGGGGAGGTCCCGCACGAACCCGACGGTGTCGGACACGAGAGCCGTGTGACCGTGGGGAAGCTCGAGCTTGCGCACGGTCGAGTCGAGCGTTGCGAACAACTGGTCCTCGACGAGCACATCCGCATCGGTGAGGTGGTTGAAAAGGGTCGACTTGCCTGCGTTCGTGTATCCGACGATCGCGACGACAGGATCACCTGAACGCTTCCTCTGTTTGCTGCGAGTTGCCCGCGAACGCTCGGCGTCCTTGAGGAGTGTTTCGATCTTCCGGATGCGTTCGAGGATGCGGCGACGGTCCGTCTCGAGTTTTGTCTCA
>JBDLIR010000419.1:0-2419 GCA_039714815.1 Actinomycetota bacterium
AGAAATTCGTGACGGTGCCGCCGATCGTGACCTCCTCGCCGATCGGAGCAGCGCCGATGTTGAAGATCTGGCTCCGGTCGAGATAGCGGCGCGGCACGGTCAAGAGGAGGTCGGCGACGGACTCGATACCCTGGGTCCGCAACTTCTTCACCGCGGCCTTGCCGATCCCTTTGACCTTGTCGGCAGGGATCTGTGCGAAGTACGCCAGTGTGCGGCGAGTCTGTGTATCAGAGCCGGTCATCACGAGGAATCTAGGTCACCATGGATCCCCTGTGCCACCTCTGGGGTCACCGAACCCGGAGTCGACTACAGGACTGCCGCTGGTATCCTGCCACAGCACCTCAGGAGGTTTTCGCGCGCATGGCATACAGATGTGAGATCTGCGGCAAGGAGCCGTGGACAGGCAAACAGGTTTCGTTCTCCCACAAGCGGTCGTCAAAGACCTGGAGACCGAACATCCAGAAGATCCGTGTCAAGTACGGAACGAACTCGCGCCGGGCACGTGTCTGCACAGCATGCATCAAGGCGGGCAAAGTAGAGAAGGCGTAATGCAGGGTGTCGTCAAGGTGTACGACGAGGTCACCGGGACCGGCGTCATCATCCGCGACGACGATCGCTCTGAAGTCCTCCTCAAACCGGGGAGCCTCGACGGGTCCCTCTTTCGTCTCCTCCGCCAGGGCCAGCACGTCGTCTTCGACCTTCAGGACGCCGAGCGCCCCGTAGCGACCAACCTCCGCTTCGGCTCCGACGGATACTGAGAACAGCTGACAGCTGACAGCTGACAGATCGCTCGCAAGCTCGCTTCCAGATACCAGATACCAGAACGCTCGGCTGGCGCCTCGCTTCCAGAAGTCAGACACCAGATCGCTCGCTACGCTCGCTTCCAGAAAGCACGACGCGTGATGCTTCACTGCGTCTGGCATCTGGCATCTGGCATCTGGCGTCTGGCATCTGACAGCTGATTTCGTGTGATACCCTTGGCTCATGGTTCAGGCATACGTACTCATACAAACTGACAGCGGACGCGCCTCTGAGGTAGCCCACGAGATCGCACTGATCGACGGCGTCACCTCATCGGAGGCCGTAACCGGCCCATACGACGTGATCGTTGCGGCCACGGCAGACGATGTGGATGCACTCGGGCATCTCGTTGTCACCAAGATCCAACCTGTGACAGGCATCGTGAGAACGCTCACGTGCCCGGTCATCCGGATCTAGCGACCGCGTCACCGCACAGCGAGGCGACCGCGTTCTTCGTGACGGTTGATCGCTGCGTTCACGAGCCTGTCACAGAGTTCCGGATACGTAACGCCTGAAGCAGCCCATGCTTTGGGGAATCCAGAGATCGACGTGAAACCAGGGAGCGTGTTGGCCTCGTTGAAGAGGAACCTCCTCGACCCGTTCTCGTAGAAGAAGTCGATCCGTGCAAGCCCGGTCAGGCCAAGGGTCTCGAAGATCCGCTCCGCGAGGTCGCGCACGTGTCTCGATGCTTCCTGTGTGAGCTGGGCCGGCGCATCGAACGAGCTGGTGTCATCCTCGTACTTGGCATCGTAGGTGTACCAACCGCCACCGGTGATGACCTCGCCCGGGACAGAACTCACCGGGCCGTCGAGAACGCCGACCTCGATCTCACGACCCGAAACGGCCTCCTCGACCAGCACCTTGTTGTCGTACCTGAAGGCGTTGGATATGGCCTCTTTGAGCTCACTTTCGCCCGTCACCTTCGAAATGCCTACCGACGAACCCTGAGCCGAAGGCTTGACGAAAGCGGGTAATCCGAACGCCCTGTTGACCTCACCGAGCGAAAGCGCGGGGTCTTCCAACCATTCGTGTCGTCTGATCGTCAGCCACCTCGCCGTGGCAACGCCGGTCGATGCGACTATCTGCTTCGTGAGGTCCTTGTCCATTGCAAGCGCGCTCCCGAGAACGCCGCATCCAACGTAGGGCACGCCGCATGTCTCGAAGGTACCTTGCACCGTCCCATCCTCACCGTACGGGCCATGGAGCACAGGGAACACGACATCGAACTCGATCTCGTCTTCGCCAACGCGCAGCGTCGCGGAGGGAACCATCAATTCGACAGCCCTGCCCTCGGCTCGGAAGGGGCGAGCGGAGGAATCAGCGAGATACCAGTCGCCCCCACGGTCGATACCGACGGGAACAACACGGTGCCCCGATTCAACGAGAGCCTCATGGATCGAAACGGCAGACGAACACGAGACTTCGTGTTCAGATGACCGCCCGCCGAAGAGAAGAAGTACCTTCGCCATGGAACAAGCGTACCGAGAAAGGCGGCAAGCTTGGGGAATTGAGGACAGAGCGCTCTCCGCTCTCCGCTTCTCTCCCCCGGCTCTTTGGACGGGGGAGATGTCGAGGAACGAGACAGAGGGGGAAACCAAGTCGTACCACTCAGCTCGCA
>JBDLIR010000420.1:0-2416 GCA_039714815.1 Actinomycetota bacterium
AGAGGCGGGCAACTGCCCACCCCAATAGCAGAGATCTCGGTTCGCAACGCAATCATAACAGCGAACGAGTCTTGCTCGTCAGGTCACGCGTTACCGCTTACCGCTTTCCGCTCTCCGACGTACGATTTACGATCTACAGAGCAGCCTCCACCAAACCGGCAGCGGTGTCGACCGACTCGCCGATCGCTATCTCGGTTGATTCCCCTGTACGGCGATCTGACATCTCAACGATTCCGTTGGCTACGCCACGGGGACCGACGGTGAGACGTAACGGGACACCGATGAGTTCGGCGTCGTTGAACTTGACGCCCGGTCGCTCTGCACGGTCGTCGAGAAGCACCTCGATGCCACGATCCGCGAATTGCGTGTACAACGACTCAGCCGCGGACATCGTGTCGTCGTCATCGGGGCGGATAACCGTGATGATGACGTGATAGGGCGCGATCGCCATCGGCCAGATGATGCCCTTGTCGTCGTGGTTCGCCTCGACGGATGCCGCCATGTTGCGCTCAACACCGATGCCGTACGACCCCATCACGATCGGTGCGGATTTCCCGTTCTCGTCGAGTACCGACAAGCCGAGCGGCTCGGCATAGAACGTGCCGAGATTGAAGATGTGGCCAACTTCGATCGTCCTGGAGATCGAAAGCGGTTCGGCACATGACGGGCATGCTTCACCCTCGCGCACCTCGCGCAGGTCTCCCCATCGTGTGACGGTGATGTCCCTGTCCACGCTGACATTGCGCAGGTGCTTGTCGTTGACGTTTGCGCCCGTCGTCATGGCCATACGGCCATCGAGCGCCTCGTCGGCGATGATCTGGACATCCGAAATACCCACGGCTCCGAGGCTGCCGGCGTCTGCACCGAGAAGCGCGGAGATCTCATCGACCTGGGCAGGGCGTACGTCGATCGTACCGAGCATGTCCATGAGCTTCTGTTCCTGGACGTCGTGATCGCCGCGCATCAGCACGAGCAGCGACTCGCCATCGACAATGTACACGAGCGTCTTGATCTGGCGTGCGGCCTCTGCCCCGCCCTCGAACACCTCGAGATCTGCGATCGTACGCACGCCTGGTGTATCGAACGCCTCAGCCTGCAACGCCTCATCAGGGTCCTCGACGGGTTCGAGCGTCGACGTGGCCTTCTCCAGATTCGCCGCGTATCCACAGTTCGCACAGTGGGCGACCTCGTCCTCGCCGATGTCGTTTGCCACCATGAACTCGACGGATTCCTTGCCACCCATCGCCCCCGAAGACGCCTCGACGGTGAACGCCTTCATGCCGAGCTTCTCGAAGACGTTCATGTACGCCTGGCGGTGGCGGTCGAACTGTACGTCGAGGCCCTCACGGTCGATGTCGAACGAGTACGAATCCTTCATCGTGAACTCACGCACCCGCAGTAGCCCGGACTTCGGCCGCGCTTCGTCCCGGAACTTCGACTGGATGTGGTACCACAGCTGGGGAAGCTGCTTGTACGAGGTGAGCTCGGATGCAACCATCGCAAAGATCTCCTCGTGGGTCGGGCCGAGGATGACAGATGCGCCCTTGTTGTCCTCGAACGACATCATGATGTCGCTCATCGTGTTGATCCGGCCCGTCCGCTCCCAGATGTCGACCGGGTGGAGTTGAGGCAGCAGGAACTCCTGGCCCCCGATGGCGTCGATCTCGTCACGGATGATCTGCATCACCTTGTCCCTGACACGCTGGCCAAGAGGAAGCATCGAGTAGACGCCCGCCATCAGCTGGCGGATGTATCCAGCGCGCACGAGCAGCTTGTGGCTCACCGCCTCGGAATCGGCGGGATCGTCTCGAAGGGTCGGGATGAAGGCATGTGACCAGCGCACGGTGCTCCTGGGTAGTAGTAGGGAGCGAGGTTAGCGGCGTATCAGTTCGATCCCTCAGCGTCGAGAACATCCTGGACAGCCTGCCTCTTGGCAGCGGTTGCGTTGGCATCACCCTGGATGGAGATCAGCTCTAGTCTCTCCTCCTCAGCGAGGTCTGCCGCCGTCACATCGCCCGCCGCGAGGCGCGCTTCGGTTCCCTGCTCGACGAGGAGTTTCGCCTCCTCGATCAGAGCGTCGACCATCTCTGCCTCAGGCACGACACGCACGACCTCGCCCTTGATGAAGAGATGGCCCCTTCCCCTGCCGGCAGCGAGCCCGAGATCGGCTTCCCGGGCTTCCCCTGGACCGTTGACGACGCACCCCATGACCGCGACCTGGATCGGGAACCCGAGTTCTTCGAGTCGCTCATTGGCCTCGTTTGCGACCTTGATGACATCGACCTCTGCCCTCCCGCATGACGGACATGCGATGAAGTCGAGTGTCGTTCGCTCCCGCAAGCCCAGATACTCGAGGAGGGCCCTGCCCGCCTTGGCCTCTTCGACGGGATCAGCAGTCAGCGAGAAACGGATCGTG
>JBDLIR010000421.1:0-2409 GCA_039714815.1 Actinomycetota bacterium
GTGAACGTCCACTGAGGCATCAGCCGCACGAGTCGATGCGTGATCGGCAGCGCGGAGGCTACGGCGATGAGCCCGAACGCGATGAGCAGTATTCCGAAAACCATCTGCACGTTTCCTCCTCTCAGAGGATGCTTCCATTGTACTCCAGCATCGCCCGTGCGGATAGGAACAAGTGACCGGCACACGGGCTGGCCCAGCGTCCCTCTCCCATTCCGCGGGCTGACGACGCCATATACAACGTCACGAACCCTGGGTTCACCACGTCAACCATTCCGCGGGCTGACGACGTCATATACAACGTCACGAACCCTGGGTTCAGGACGTCAACCATTCCGCGGGCTGACGACGCCATATAGGACGTCACGAACCCTGGGTTCGGGTGACCTACATGGTGGGGGATGGGATGCGGGTGCCGGAGTCGGTTGCGAACGGGATCTCGGGCATGGAGCCGTCGAGGCCTCTCCAGACGGCGTACATCGTCGCTGCGGGCTCGAGCGAAACCTCTGCGCCTTGCGTCGCGGCATCGCCGGGTGACACCGATAGGAGGTCGAACCGATCGTCGAAGGAAGCCGAGATCGTCGGTGACGAGTACTCCACAGCTCCATTGATCGACATCCTGTGTGTTGCGCCGTCAAAGCGAGCGCTCACCACCGTCGCTTCACCGTCCTTACTCACCATGAAGGCATTCGACGGTTGGGCATCGAACTCCTCCCGGTTGAGATACAGCCTTGGCTTGTCCTCGAAAGGCTTCCCCGATGTCGGACACGCCGTCACGCAGTTCCCGCACTCGTTGCAGAAGTCTGTGAGCACGGCGATCTGATACGCCTGGTCGACGCTGAACATCGACCGTCCAGATTCGACAAGGGCGCCACCGTCGACCGAATACGACGGCAAGACCATAGAGAAATCGTCGCTCTTGTAGGTCATCAACGCCATGTTCGGGCACACCCCGACACAGAGGCTGCAGATCGTGTCGCAGTCGACGCAGCGACCGGCCTCCTTCTGGGCCTCCTCAGGCGTGTACATCAACATCGTCTCATTGAAGTTGTTGCGCACCGTGAGTGGCGTGAACTTCGCAGGAACGCGGTATTCGCGCCGTGCCCTGCGCTGGATCAGCGCCGCGAGGTCGTCGGTCTGGGGCATGTCCGGTTCAGCGATCGCTATGTCGCCCTTCACCGCCGCGATGATCGCTGCGGCAGCCGCCTTGCCATCTGCGGCAGCTTTGACGATCGACGACGGCCCGTCGTCAGCGACATCACCGCCTGCGTAGACACCCGCGATCGATGACTCCAACGAGTCGGCGTCGACGGCGATGTACCCGCGGGATGTCAGTTCCGGTGCATCGTCGCCGAAGAAATCGAGCAAGGAATGCTGGCTGATAGCGAGTATGAGCGTGTCGAGGGGGATCTCGAACTCAGACTCCGGAACGTCGTGAGGGATCTTCCTCCCTGACGAGTCCCTGTCGCCTTTGTACTCCGTCTTCGATGCGATGAGGCCGAGCAGTTTGTCGTCCTCGACGTGAAGGGACCGCGGACTCGTCATCTCGACGATGTTGATCCCCTCTTCGATGCACGCGTGAATCTCCTCGGGGTCAGCAGGCATCTGGTCTTTGGATCGCCGATAGATGAGCGACACGTCAGTCGCTCCGACCCGCCAGGCCGAGCGCACGCAGTCCATTGCGGTATCGCCGGCACCGATCACGCCGACGCGCGGGCCGACACCGATCGGATCACCCTCACGCACGCTGCGCAGGAAACTGAGCGCATCGAGAACGCCCTGTGCGTCTTCACCGTCGACACCGAGGTACTTCGGCAACTGGGCGCCGACAGCAACGAAGATCTTGTCGAACCCCTGCTCATGGAGGTCGGCCAGGAAGAAGTCGCGGCCGGCCTTCTGGTTGTAGCGGATCTCGACACCGAGTTCTTCGAGGATCGCCATGTCCTTGTCGATCTCATGCTGGGGCAGGCGATACTCCGGAATCGCCCCTCCGACCATTCCTCCTGCATACGGGTGCCCTTCGAAGATCGTGACCGTGATCCCTGCTCTACCAAGTTCCTGTGCTGCGGCGATACCCGCCGGGCCTGCACCGATGATCGCTACGTTCGCATCGACCGCACCGGTGTGTTCGGGAACCCTCGGCCACGTCTCGTGCGACATGATGAAGCGCTTCATGTCCCTGATAGCGAGCGGCTGGTCCAGATGCGTGCGGACACACGTGTTCTCACAGAGGTGGTCGCACACACGCCCGAGAATCGAGGGCACGGGGTTGTCCGCCCTCGTGATGTCAACCGCGTCGTCGAAACGGCCCTCACGAACCGCCCGCATGTACGCAGGCACGTCCTGGGACACGGGGCACTCGTCCACGCAGGGCGCCTCGATGCAGTCGAACAACCCGAGCTTGCGCGGCGT
>JBDLIR010000422.1:0-2407 GCA_039714815.1 Actinomycetota bacterium
TGACGATTTACGATTTACGCGCATCTGGCATCTGGCATCTGGCATCTGACATCTGACAACGATGTAATTCGGTCACGGGTCGTCGGTAACATGCGCTCATGCCCGAATCCCCTCTCTTCGACCATCTCAACGCGACCCAGCGTGAGGCCGTAGCGGCCACAGAGGGTCCCGTGCTCGTCGTTGCGGGTGCCGGGTCGGGGAAGACCCGCGTGCTGACCTACCGGATCGCCCATCTCGTGCGTGACCTCGATGTCTCGCCGTTCGAGATCCTCGCGATCACCTTCACGAACAAGGCCGCGGGGGAGATGAAAGATCGAGTCGGTTCGCTCATCGGGTACTACGGGTACGACATGTGGGTGTCGACGTTCCACTCGGCGTGTGTGCGCATCCTGCGCCAGGAGATCCACCACCTCGGGTATCGATCCTCGTTCTCGATCTACGACGACGCAGACTCCACCCGTCTGATCACGATGTGCATCAAAGATCTCGATATGGACACGAAGCGTTTCCCCCCGAGGCAGGTCAAGGCGACGATCTCGAAGGCGAAGAACGAACTGATCGACTACGAGACCTACGCATCGTCTGACTCCGGTTACTACCACGAGCGCGTCGCCGACGTGTACAGGCTGTACCAGCAGCGCCTCGTCGAGGCATCTGCGGTGGACTTCGACGACATCCTCAAGCTCACCGTCGAGGTTCTCCAGGCCTTCCCCCTCGTCCTCGAACGCTGGCAGAACCGGTTCCGGTACATCCTCGTCGACGAGTACCAGGACACGAACCGGGCCCAGTACATGCTCGTCAAGATGCTCGGCGAACAGCACCAGAACGTGTGTGTCGTCGGAGACTCCGACCAGTCGATATATGCATTCCGCGGCGCTGACATGCGCAACATCGTCGACTTCGCGGCGGACTATCCAGACGCCAAGGTCGTCGTTCTCGAACAGAACTATCGATCGACGCAGACCATCCTCGACGCCGCGAACGCGGTCATCGCGAACAACGCGGGGCGTGAGCCGAAGCGTCTGTGGACGGATGAAGGATCGGGAAGCAAGATCGTCGCCTTCGAGGGCGAAGATGAACACGAAGAGGCAGCCTACGTCGCCGAGGAGATCGCGAGGCTCCAGGACGAGGGCGTCAGGTTGAGCGACATCGCGGTCTTCTATCGCACGAACGCCCAGTCACGAGTGATAGAAGAGCTATTCGTGAGGTTCGGCGTCACCTATCAGGTTGTCGGCGGTTTGAAGTACTACGACCGCAAGGAAGTCAAGGACGCCCTCGCCTATCTGAGAGCCGTCGTGAATCCCGACGACCAGGTGGCGATCAAGCGGATCATCAACGTCCCGAGGCGTTCCATCGGGGACACTTCCATCGCCCACATCGATCGTTTCGCTGAGGCGAACTCGATCGGATTTCTCGAAGCGCTGCGGCGTGCTGATGAGATCGGAGCCCTCATGCCGAGGGCACAGAAGGCGGTACTCGAGTTCGCGGCACTGCTCGACCGGCTTGCGACCAGTGCGGCCGACGGACCCGAGGAGGGACTCGAGGCAGTGCTCAACGACTCCGGGTACCTCGACATGATCCGGTCTGAGAAGTCGATCGAAGCCATGGGGCGTGAGGAGAACCTCAACGAGCTGCTTGGAGCTGCCGCGGAATTCGAGGAAACAGGACCTGCATCGATGGGGCCGGATGACTGGAACGCGCTCGACGGTATCGGAAAGATCCAGATGTTCCTCGAGTCGATCGCCCTGGTGACAGCCACCGACTCAGCCGAGAACACCGACAAGGTCACATTGATGACTCTGCACAACGCCAAGGGCCTCGAATACCCGGCGGTCTTTCTCACGGGACTCGAGGATGGAGTGTTCCCCCACATGCGTGCCCTCGGCGACCCGAAGGAACTCGAAGAGGAGCGGAGGCTCTGCTACGTGGGGATCACCCGGGCCGAACGAAGGCTGTATCTCACAAGGGCCTGGAGCAGGAACATGTGGGGGCAGAGCAACTACAACGGTCCGAGCAGGTTCCTATCTGAGATTCCAGAGCATCTCATGGAGAAGGCCAAACGCGTCCGTCGTTCAGCAACGATGGAGGCTCGAACGCCCACGAACACGGTCTCTGACGCCGAGATCACGGTGGGGGACAGTGTCACGCACACGCATTGGGGCACAGGCGTGGTGCGTGAGATCGTCGGCAGCGGTGATCGTGCCGAGGCCGTTGTGGTGTTCCAGGGCCATGGGGCGAAACGCCTCCTTCTCGCATGGGCCCCCCTTGAGAGAGTCGGCTGAATCCGTCACAGCCCGGAGCCCCCGATTGCAGACCGGGACCCTTGCACCTGTGAACTGTCAACCGTGAACTGAGAACCTCGACTCCTTCAACCGCTGATCCGGGGTGAAGGACTGGGCTGCGGTGA
>JBDLIR010000423.1:0-2405 GCA_039714815.1 Actinomycetota bacterium
GACCCGAAGAACCAGCGTCCCGAACTCTGGAACCTGTACAACGGTCGATATCGGCAGGGAGAGCACATGCGCGTCTTCCCGATTTCGAACTGGACCGAGATGGACATCTGGCAGTACATCGAACGGGAAGGCATCGAACTGCCGTCCGTCTATTTCTCACACACGAGGGATGTATTCGAGAGGCACGGCATGTTGATGGCGGAGTCTCCTTACATCGAACGCTATGAGCATGAGGAAGTCTTCTCTGCCGTTGTTCGGTTCAGGACCGTTGGCGACATGTCGTGTACGGGCGCCTTCCCCTCAACGGCTTCGGATCTGAATGCGATCATCGAAGAGGTTTCGGCTACGCGGATAACCGAACGTGGTGCGAGCCGGGCTGATGACCTGACAGCGGAAACGGCGATGGAAGATCGCAAGCGTGAGGGGTACTTCTAGATGTCTATGGAATTGGTACGGCTGGCAACAACGGGATCAGTCGATGATGGAAAGAGCACGCTCATCGGGCGGTTGCTTTATGACACGAAACAGATCTTCCAGGATCAGATGGATGCGATCGAGTTGGCAAGCGAGAAACGCGGGTCTGACTACGTGGATCTCGCGCTCCTCACGGACGGGTTGAAGGCGGAGCGGGAGCAAGGCATCACGATCGATGTCGCCTACCGCTACTTCGCAACACCGAAGCGGAAGTTCGTGCTCGCCGATACGCCCGGTCACATCCAGTACACGCGAAACATGGTGACCGGAGCTTCGACCGCCGACATCGCACTCGTGCTCGTCGATGCACGGCTCGGCGTCCTGGAACAGACCAAGAGGCACTCGTTCATAGCGTCGCTGCTCGGTGTACCCCACCTCGTCGTGTGTGTGAACAAGATGGATCTCGTCGACTATTCAGAGGACCGCTACAACGAAATAGTCGAAGAGTTCAGTGATTTCGCCATGCGTCTGGACACACATGACCTCCGATTCGTCCCGGTTTCGGCGCTCAAGGGCGACAACGTCGTCGATGAATCGGAGAACATGGACTGGTATCGGGGACCGTCGGTGCTTCACCTTCTCGAAGACATCTACGTGGCTTCGGACCGGAACATGATCGACTGCCGCTTCCCCGTGCAGTACGTGGTTCGGCCTCATCGGTCGGACTTCACCGACTACAGGGGATATGCCGGACAGGTGGCAGGGGGCGTGTTCAAGCCGGGCGACGATGTCGTCGTGCTTCCTTCGGGCTTCGAGAGCAAGATCGCGAGTATCGACTCCTACGACGGACCGGTTGAGGAAGCCATGCCTCCCATGTCGGTCACGATCCGTCTTGAGGACGATATCGACATCTCCCGCGGAGACATGATCTGTAGGCCGCACAACAAGCCTGAGGTCGGTCAAGACCTCGACGCGATGATCTGCTGGCTGAGCGAGACCACAACCTTGCGCCCGGGAACCAAGTACATGATCAAGCACACCACGCGATGGGCAAAGACCCTTGTGACCGATCTCCAATACCGATTGGATGTCAACACGCTCCATCGCGATGAGTCAGTTGATCATCTCGTGCTCAACGAGATCGGGAGAATCCGGCTTCGGACGACGCAGCCGATGTTCTTCGATCCGTACAGGGAGAACAGGGAGACGGGTTCGTTCATCCTCGTGGACGAGGGCACGAATGCGACAATCGGCGCAGGGATGATCACCGGCCCTGCGCAATGACAGAGAACGTCGTCTGGCACGAAGGCGCTGTCTCGCGCGAAGATCGCGCCAAGCTGACCGGGGGGCCGGGGGTGACCGTTTGGATGACCGGCTTGTCCGGCAGTGGGAAGTCGACGATCGCACATCTCGTCGAGTCCGAACTCGTGCGCGGGGGAAGGGCTGCCTACACGCTGGACGGTGACAATGTCCGCCACGGCCTCAATGCTGATCTTGGATTCAGCGCCGACGACCGATCCGAGAATGTGCGGCGAGTAGGCGAAGTCGCCCGCCTGATGGCGGACGTGGGACTCGTCGTCCTCGTTCCTGTGATCAGTCCCTACAAACGGGACCGTGATGCCGTTCGCTCGGCACATGAAGACGCTGGCCTGCGTTTCGTGGAGGTGCACATCGCCACGCCTCTGGAGGTGTGCGAATCCCGTGATCCGAAGGGACTGTACGCGATGGCGCGTAGGGGTGAGATCACCGGATTCACCGGGGTCGATGATCCGTACGAGGATCCGGAGTCACCCGAGTTGCTTTTGGACGCAGGTATCCGATCAGCGGACCAGTGTGCCCTCCTTGTGATCGATTACGTCACGAACTAGCTCCGCGGCCATCCCTCGCCCCCGGCGGACGTGTCTCGCACGGTGAAGAACCTAGACGCCTGTAACAGCGATGACGATCCGAGAGGCGGATGACGACTTGGTAGTGTCTGTTCAAGCGATCCT
>JBDLIR010000424.1:0-2401 GCA_039714815.1 Actinomycetota bacterium
CACAACCCGTGTTGAGAGGAATCGAACTAGATGCTTGAAGTGGCGAACCTGGAGGTCGTATACAACGACGTTGTCCTCGTGTTGCGAGGACTCTCCATCGAGGTGCGCGACGGGCAGATCGTGGCGCTCCTTGGCGCCAACGGCGCCGGTAAGACAACGTCGCTGCGAGCGATCACGGGGCTTCTCGACGTCCACGAAGGCGATGTGACCAAAGGGTCCATCGTGTGGAACGGCGAGCGTGTGGACGCGATGGAAGCCTCTCACATCGTCAGAGCAGGGATCTCCCAGGTCATGGAGGGGCGGCGTGTATTCGCTGAGATGTCGGTCGATGACAACCTCAAGACCGGGTCAGTCACGAACAAGAGTTCCGCCGGCATCAAGGAAGCGTACGACCGTGTCATGGATCTGTTCCCATCGCTTGCGAATCGTCGAAAGGATTTCGCCGGCTATCTGTCGGGTGGCGAGCAGCAGATGCTCGCGATCGGCAGGGCGCTGATGGCGAGCCCGAAACTCCTGATCCTCGACGAACCGTCGCTGGGTCTCGCACCGATGCTCGTGCAACAGATACGCGACATCATCGTTGACATCAATGATCAGGGCACGAGCGTGCTGCTCATCGAGCAGAACGCGAGCATGGCACTGGCGATCGCCGACTACGGGTACATCATGGAGACCGGCAAGGTCGTCATGGACGGCGAACCTTCGAAACTGCTCGGCGATGAAGACGTTCAGGAGTTCTACCTCGGCCTTCACGGCGAGGGCGAGCGCAAGTCCTTCAAGGACGTGAAACACTACAAGCGTCGCAAGAGGTGGCTGTCGTGAGCGAGCGTCTCCTCGAGTTCTCGAACGTCAGCCTCTCGTTCAAGGGCGTCAAGGCGCTCATCGATGTGAGCTTCACCGTCGACGAGGGCGAACTCTTCGCTGTTATCGGGCCCAACGGAGCGGGAAAGACATCGACGTTCAACTGCCTCAACGGTGTGTACAAGCCCCAGGAAGGCGACATCCGTTGGAAAGGTGAGTCCATCATCGGACATCGCCCTGACAAGATCGCAGAACTCGGCGTTGCGCGGACCTTCCAGAACATCGAACTGTTCGCCCACATGACCGTGATCGAGAACATCGCATTGGGTCGCCACGTCCGCACGGATGTCGGCTGGCTCGCAGGTGCGTTGTGGTGGGGTAGAGCCAAGAAGGAGGAGATAGCGAACAGGGCGATGGTGGAGGACATCATCGACCTTCTCGAGATCGAATCGTGGCGGCACCATCCCGTCGGCATGCTGCCATACGGCATCCAGAAGAGGGTCGAACTCGGGCGGGCACTGGCCATGGAACCGGACCTTCTCCTGCTCGACGAACCCGTGGCCGGCATGAACCTCGAGGAAACGGAGGACATGGCGCGGTTCATCCTCGACATTCGCGAGGAGTTGGGGGTTGCGATGATCCTGGTCGAACACGACATGGCCCTCGTCATGGACATCGCGGACCGCGTGCTCGTTCTGGACTTCGGCGAGGTCATCTCCATGGGGACCCCCGACGTCGTCCAGAAGGATCCCAACGTCATCAAGGCGTATCTGGGCGAGGAACTGGAACTCTGAATCAGCTCACAGCTGACGGCTGACAGCTGACAGCTGATAGCTCTCCGCTCTCCGCTCTCCGACCGTGAACCGTAGACCGTGAACCGTGAACCCCCTCCGATTTACGATTTACGACTTACGGACAAACACCGTTCCTGTGAACAGCGCCACCGTTCGTCCGTCGGCCCGTTCGACATCCACGCGGTACGTTGCCAGCGAGCGGCTGCGCGTCATCTCGTGCGCGGTTGCGGTCAGGGTTTCGCCGGAGTCTGAACCGGAAGTGATCGCGAGATGCGTATCGATGGCAACGGCCGGGACGCCGTAGGCGTTCGAAGCGAGCGAGAACGCACAGTCTGCGAGCGAGAACAGGACACCGCCGTGGGTGCCTCCGAGGAAATTGACCTGGTCCTGTCTCACCGTCATCGATACGACGACGGTGTCGTCGGTTACGTCAACGAGTTCGAATCCCTGAGCGCTCGCGTAGGGATCGTTGGCAAAAGACCGACGGACGATGTCCGCTCGTGAGGACATCGAATCAGTCTCGTAGTGCGCCGACCATCTTCCATGCGGCAGGCAGAAGCAGGCCTGCAGCAATGATCTTGGCAGCGTCACCGATCACGAACGGGAGGAACCCGACAGCCAGTGCCTGGTTGATCGTCGTGATCGCCGGAACGGAGACCAACAGCCACGTGACACCGAACACGTAGATGATCGAATTGCCTGCGAGGAAGGCCGGGAGTGCAAGGTCGACGGTCCGATCCTGGCCGCGTTCGGCGAGTAAGCCGATCACCCATGCGGCTGCGATGAACCCGACGAGGTAGCCAGCA
>JBDLIR010000425.1:0-2398 GCA_039714815.1 Actinomycetota bacterium
ACGATCACCTTTGCCCTCCCGTTCGTCGCGGGCTTTGCCGCCCTTGCAGCCGATGAACGATCGTGGACCACGGCGCGTGTGGCCCTCCTCGGCGGCCTGGCATTCGTCCTGTCCCGGGTCTGGTTTCCCATCAACCAAGGCCCCATCGACGAGGGGCCGTATTTGGATTTCCCTGCGCAGTGGTACTTCATGAACTTCCCACCGTGGATGTCGAACGAGGTGTACTGGGTGGCGATCGCTGGACTCGCCTTGGCCGTCGCATGCGTCGCGTGGCTGTTGCCTCGCCACGTCGACGATTCCTCGGTGCCCCGTTCCTGAGTCTCTCCCTTTGGCGGAGAGACGGTCCGAGTGGAGCGAATCAGTCAAGAATCGGCGGGGGCTCCCTATCCGCTGATATTGGTAGTCGGGCTAGGTGTATCGCTGCAGGAGCGCCTCGACCTCGTCGGAGATTCGATGATTGGCGGCAACGAAGCCGGGCAGGAGGGTGTTCGGTGCGTTCAGCCTGAACGATTCGTGATCCTTGCGTCGGTGGTGTACGCCGGCGCTTGCAAGCAGCGCCGCGCCTGCAGCGATGTCCCACTCGCGCTTTGGCACAAGGGTCCATGCTGCGTCTGCCCGATCCGCGGCGACGAGTGCCAGCTTGTACGCCACAGAGCCCATCGGGACAACATGGGGTCCGAGTTCCCTCGCCCACTCCCATTCACCGCGCTTGACCTCCGACCGGCTCGCCAGGATCTCGGCGTCGCTGAGCGTCTCTGCCTTGGCTTGCGGTCGCGATCCTTCGTATGTGACGCCGGCTTCCACGCTTCCGAGTACTCGCTCTCCGGTCGCAGGATTGAGGATTCCCCCGGCGACAGCCTCGCCGTTCACGGCGAGGCCGATGGAGACGCACCACTCCGGGATTCCCTCGATGAACTCCCGCGTGCCGTCGATCGGATCGACGATCCACACCCGTGTGTGTCCCAATCTCTGATCGCTGTCCGCCGTCTCTTCTGACAACCACCCCTCATCGGGTCCCAGGAGCGCCTGCTTGACGGCGTCGTCGACGGCCGTATCGGCTTCGGTCAGGGGATCGCCGCCCGCTTTGAGCGTCGATTCGATCTTGCCGGGCGTGTACGCGTCGAGCACATCATCGGCGACGGCGAGTGCCGCTGCTATTCGTTCCAGGTCATGGCTGAGCATCTGGCTGAAGGTAACCGCGCCGCCGGTCGAACACGTTTTGATGCCCGCGGTTGCGATTCCGACCATGCATTGCAGGCCACACTTTCGCTGCCGCTGACACTCGTTGAATGACCGGCTTCGTCTATCCTCTCGCTCTATGCACTATCAGCTTTCACACCTGTCCGCGCTCGAAGCGGAGGGGATCCACATAATCCGTGAAGCCGTTGCTGAGGCGGAACAGCCCGTGCTGCTCTTCTCAGGCGGCAAGGACTCCGCGGTCATCCTTTGGCTGGCCATGAAGGCGTTCCATCCCGCCCGGCTGCCATTCCCTGTCATGCACGTCGACACAGGTCACAACTTCCCCGAGGTGATCGAGTTTCGGGACCGCACGGTTGAATCCCTCGGAGCAACCCTCGTTGTTGCGTCGGTTCAGGATGCGATCGATGAGGGTCGGGTAACTGAGCAGACCGGCCCGACGGCTAGCCGCAACCGGCTCCAGACGGAGCCCCTCCTGAGGGCGATCGTCGACAACAAGTTCGATGTCGTCTTCGGCGGTGCCCGCCGGGATGAAGAGAAGGCCAGGGCAAAGGAACGCGTCTTCTCGTTCAGGGATGAGTTCGGTCAGTGGGACCCGAAGAACCAGCGACCCGAACTCTGGAGTCTCTACAACGGTCGGTATCGCCAGGGCGAGCACATGCGGGTCTTCCCGATCTCGAACTGGACCGAGATGGACATTTGGCAGTACATCGCGCGGGAGGGCATCGAACTGCCGTCGGTCTACTTCTCGCACACACGAGGCATGTTCGAACGGAGTGGCATGCTGATGGCGGAGACTCCCTACATAGAGCGCTATGAGCACGAGGAGGTCTTCTCTGCCGTCGTCCGGTTCAGGACCGTAGGTGACATGTCCTGCACGGGAGCCTTCCCCTCGACAGCCTCAGATCTAACGGCGATCATCGATGAGGTTTCGGCGACCCGGATAACCGAACGTGGCGCCAGCCGTGCCGATGATCTGACCGCAGAAACAGCGATGGAAGATCGCAAGCGTGAGGGGTACTTCTAGATGTCTATGGAATTGGTACGACTGGCCACGACGGGATCGGTCGACGACGGGAAGAGCACGCTCATCGGGCGCTTGTTGTACGACACGAAGCAGATCTTCCAGGATCAGATGGACGCGATCGAGTTGGCGAGCGAGAAGCGTGGATCCGACTACGTGGATCTCGCACTCCTCACC
>JBDLIR010000426.1:0-2388 GCA_039714815.1 Actinomycetota bacterium
ATGACGACGACGACGACGACGACGATGACGACGACGACGACGACGATGACGACGATGACGACGATGACGATGATGACGACGACGACAACTAGGACGTCCTGAAGCAAGTCCGCCGCCCCAGTTCAGCCCTGAATCGCATGCCGGGTTCAGGGCTGAACTGATGGCTGGTGACGAATCCACCGGGCTGCAAGATCCGGCCGCACTCTCCGTTTCTCACGTGTGCGCACAACGGGTGAAGGACCTTCAACCCGTCGGGTCCGGGACGAACTACTCCGCGTTGTCCTCGTCGTGTTCGTCCGCAACCACGTGCTTTCGTAGGACGGCTACCGCGCGATCGAGGTCGGACCGCTCGACTTCGACAGACACCGAGTACTTACCGAGAAGCCCTGGATCTGTCACGACGGTGGCGGGAATTCCTGCCTCGGTCAGCGCCTCCCACGCCTCCTCCGCCTTGTCACGGTCGATGAACACTCCAGCCGAGGCAGAGTTCCCGAGTACACCCATCAGCCTTCTGCCCCTCCGGTGAAGTTCCACGACGCCAATTGCATCGATGGAGCGTGCACCAGCAACGGCCCGAACTCGGAGTCGGCGAACCGGGCATCGTCTCCGATCCCGGCAACGTTGCCAGGGCCGAGAGCGTCGATGAACGATTGCGTGAACCGCAGGTTCGTCACCGCATCGGTGATCTTCCCGTTCTCGATCATGAACGTTCCGTTCCTCGTGAGGCCCGTGACAACGAGCGACTTGGGATCAAGGACCCGGCAGTAGTTGAAGGTCGAAACGTAGATGCCCCGCTCCACATTCGAGATCAGGCTCTCAGCGGTCGAATCACCGCCGCCGATGAACATGTTCAGCGCAAACGGACCGTACACATCACCACCGGGAACCGAGTGGCCCGTCGACGCGACGCCGGCCTTGGCCGCTGTGCGCCGGTTGTGAAGAAGCGACCCGGTGATGCCTTCCGTAACGAGGTCCGTCCTGCTCTTCGGAGTCCCCTCGACGTCGAATGGCACATAGAGCGCCCGCGGGTCGGAAGCGTCGTCCCAGATGTTCACCGATTCGTCGAACTGTTGAGATCCCAACTCGGCGAACGACATCCCCTCTTGGGCGGTCTTGGCGTTGAAGCCATAGAAATTCAGGAAGATCCCGATCGTTGCAACACACTCCGGGGAGAGAACGACCTCGTACTCCCCCGGCTTGGCATCGAACGGGTTCGCACTGTCGCTGGCCCGCTGTGCTGCCAACGCTCCGACAGCTGCCGCATCGAGCGCACCGATCTTCGAACCTGCGCCATGGCCTGAACCAGCCGATGTCGGGGACTGGTGGATACCGTCGATGACGGCTGTCGTGAACCGACCGTTCGCTCTGGCACCGTTGCTGTTACCGAATGCATGCCCGCGAGCCTCGGTCTGACAGAACCCGGCAGCGAGCATCCCATCGCCAGCGTCGACGAACGCCTTCACGGCCATCGCACGGTCGACAGGGTCGGCATCAGCCGTGGCTTCGTCCCAGTGGTCGACATCTACAACTCCCGCGGGATCCCCGATACCTGGCCATTCATCGTCGACCGGTTGCTTGGCAGCGGTGTCGATCACCGCATCGGCGAAGGAGGCAAGACCTTCGGGAGTAGTGTCAGTCGTCGTCGAACTCGATACACGACCATCGATGGCAACCTTGAGAGCGACCTCCGACGCGTCCTCAGACACGTTCTGGTGGATGAAGGAGTTCGCGAAACGGGTGAGCGACGATCTGCCGACGTCTGCATGCACCTCGGCGTCGGCACGCCCTGCGACCAGCGCAAGCGTCGCCTCGACGAGTTCTTCTTGTCGTGTCATCCCTTCACCCCCACCCGTACGTCGGCGAACCGGCCAGGCGAGGCGCTGTGCCCGGTGTGCGCGACCTGTATCGGCTGCCCTTTTCCACAGTTCGGCGTGCCCCAGTGCACGTGTTCTGCCTCACCTGCCAGGCGGTCGAGGCTGCCCCAGAACTGAGGGGTGATTCCGGTGTAGGTCGGGTTCTTGAGCATCTTGCCGATCTCCCCGTTCTTGACTTCCCAACCGACCTCGCAACCGAACTGGAAGTTCAAACGCTTGTCGTCGATCGACCAGGATCGGTTCGTCTCCATGTACACGCCTTCGTCCGTGTCAGAAATGATGTCTGCGAGGGAGCCTGTGCCGGGCAGCAGTCCGACGTTCGTCATCCTCACCATCGGGAGCCTGTTGTACCCGTCTGCCCTGACCATGCCCCCTGGCGGCAGCCCTGCAATGGCGGCTGAGTCCCTCCCGGAGAGAACACCGACCCAGACACCGTCTTTGACGATGTCGACGGTGGCCGCCGGTGTGCCCTCATCGTCGTATCCGAATGTTCCAAGCGCTCCGGGCAGGGTCG
>JBDLIR010000427.1:0-2385 GCA_039714815.1 Actinomycetota bacterium
ATGGACCCACGGAGGGCCAACAACGACAGGCAACCTCGCTCCGCTCTGCCGGCACGACCACACTATGCGACACAAGCTCGGCTGGACCTATCAGATCCTTGCCAACAACGACATCGAATGGACCAGCCCAACCGGATGCATCTACACCGTCCGAGGACGATCACCCTAGACCGCTGGCCCCTGCATCCCCACCAGACCCTCCATCAACGCGTCAATGTGCTCCGCTGCGGTCACCTGAACGCAAGGCCCAAACGCGTGAGGCGCATCATCGCTAACGTGACACGATGGACGAACCTGATGTACTTCGGGAACAACTGAGCCTCGTTTGGCGTCTGGCGGGGGAAGCCCTTGCAGATATCTCGGATGATGAAGCGCTGTGGTTGCCCACGAGCAACGGTTGGACAGTTCGAAGGAGTGCCAACGGGCGTTGGGTCGCTGATTGGAGTGACACTGAGCCGGACCCCCTTCCTTCGTCATCCATTGCATGGGTGCAATGGCATGTCCTCTGGTGGTGGTCAACCGTCATCAACCGATCCTTCGGCGACGGCGCGTTGCGGCGTGAAGACATCGATTGGCTCGGGTCGCAGGAGTCGATGGACGCTATCGACTCCCTCCGAATCGACTGGCTGTCTCGTCTCGACTCGCTCGGTCCCGATGACCTTCGCAGTCCGGAGAGGACCCGGTGGCCCTACGCTGACGGGCGTCCGTTCCTGCACGTCGTTGCATGGGTCAACGCAGAGTTGATGAAGAACGTCGCAGAAATGGCGTACATCCGAAGAATCACACCTTTCTACAGAGCCACTACGCCGAGCGCATGACCAGCGGGTGGTCTGCGCAAGTGCAAGAGATGGGGGGTGCCCGGTCCGGGCACCCCCCATCGTCGATCGATACGGTCCGTGACGGCTACGGCGAGGTCGTCGTCGGATCGCAGTAGAGGATGTCGGTCGGGTCGTCACCGACGTCCACCCTGGCCAGGCAGCTGAACGTGAAGATGTACAGACCGTTGTTGCGGTCCGAGGCCAGGATCAGCTGGGTCTCCTCGCCGTCGATCTCCATCTGGTCGACATGCACGCCCCAGAAGTTGGAGCCGCCTTCCGGCTCGATCCACCGGCCAACCTCGTGGACGTTCTGGCTGTAGCTGCCCTCGTCGTTCAGGTTGGCGTGATAGTGGCCGGGCCGGTACTCGAGCGCCCGCATGCCGAGCGAGTACCACGACACGAACATCCGGGGTCCTTCGTCGAACGACGGCGTCAGATCCTGCGTGAGCGGATCCGCCTCGATGTTGTGCATCGTGAGGTCGCCGAACGCGACGCCATACGGCTCACCGGTGTCGGGATTGATCTCCTCGACGGCCTGAGCCGGTGCGTAGTACCCGAGCTCACCCATCTGCGAGATCACGTCGGTGTTGCCGCTGGCGGCACCGCCAATCGGCACTTCCACGTCGCCACCGGTGTTGTTGATGATGTGCAGGTAGCCCCAACCGTCGAAGATCGACGAAGCCGAGACGGGCAGACCCTGGTTGGCCTTGATGGCGTCGCCGGTGGACTGACCGACGAACACACCCGGGATGGTGATCGGGTCGGCTGTACCGGCCGACATGTTGATCAGGCCGTCGCCGGCGTTGTTGGCGATGATGTAGCCCTCATAGCCCGCCAGCTCGGCGTTCCACGCCTTCGTCGAGAAGAAGCAGGCACCGCGATCGATGAGCGCAACCTGCGGCTCGGCACCCGTGGGAGCCGGCACGGAGACGCAGCCGTCACCGCCGGTGTACTCGACGTTGCCGGCGAGCGTGCCGGAATCGCCACCGAAGAGCGCTTGACCCGCCGGATAGTCGACACCGTCGTAGGTGATGGCGAAGCTCGCCGGTGAGAAGTCCTCGTCGCCGCCGAAGACGTAGTCGCCGTTTCCGCCGAAGACTGCAGCGTGGGCGTTGCCCTCATAGGGCTGGCCGACGATCGGCTCCGGATCGACATAGGTCGAGTCGTCCAGGAAGACCGGATTCGCCGGATCAGATACGTCGAGGGTGACGAAGCCCAGATCCCAGTAGGACACCACCGCGGTCGGCGTGCCGTCGATGACCTCAACCCACACGTCGTGGTTGAAGATGCCCGCAGACGAGCCTGTCTCGAGCTGATCGAGGTTGAGCCCGTGGGGGATCCAGTCCAGCGCACCGGTGATGCTGAGCAGCTTCGGAGACTGCGGCTTGGTGATATCGACGATGAAGGTGTCGAAGAAGTCGAACGTGTCGGCGGTACCGATGAGGTAGCTCTTGCCGTCCCAGGTCCACGGGAACGTGTTGTGCACGCCGTCGAACTCGAGGAAGTTCTGCTTCAGCGCCTTCGGCTTGGTCGGATCGGTCACGTCGTACAGGCTGATACCACCCTG
>JBDLIR010000428.1:0-2369 GCA_039714815.1 Actinomycetota bacterium
CGAGAACTCTCTCCATTTCGGGCCTGTGACGATGCGTCAGGACCTTGTAAGCGGCAACCGACTCATCGATCGCCCCGAATCGGAGGGCCTCCGAAGACGACCTGCCCGCTCCCGAGACGCCGCTCATCGAATCGGCAACGATGCCTGTGGGCTCAACCAGTCCTGCACGCAGGAGCGGAGCGAGAGGAACGACAACGGACGTCGGGTAGCACCCCGGGGCTGCGACACGGTCTGTTGCGGTGATCTCCTCGCCGAAGAGTTCCGGGATGCCGTATGCCCACGATCCGAGCTGATCAGGGAACGGATGGTCGACGCCATATGCATCGAGATACCGTTGCGGCGTGTCGAGACGGAAGTCGCTCCCCAGATCGACGATCTTCGGTCCTGCACCTGCGATCGCCATGGCAGGCCCGGCAGACTCCCCATGGGGCAGTGCCATGAACACGATGTCGGCTGCACCGACCTTTTCGGGATCGAACGCTTCGAGAATCCGCTCGCCTCCGCTCAGATGAGGATGGACCGAAGCGAGCGCCTGGCCAGCACTGGTGTTCGCACCGAGGAACGCTACCTCGAATCCGCGATGATTGTCGAGGAACCTGATGAGTTCCCCTCCCGCATACCCGGATGCCCCGAGAATCGCTGCTGTGTACATGCTCCGCCTTTGCCGAAGCAGCGAGTATACGCATATGCAACACTCTATGCGCTATGTGGATCGGGAATATCACATGTTCCCCACCATCTGGCACCCGGCATCTGGCATCTGGCATCTGGCATCTGAGACAAAGCTTGGGGGCGGACATTGCTGTCCGCCCCCAAGGCCATCGCGTCTGTTGTCGCGCTACAGGATCGTGATCGTTGTTGCCGTGTTCCCGTGCTCGTCTGTGCCAACAACGGTCAAGGTGAAGGACGAATCCTTGATGCGCAGGATTCCTTCCTCGTACCAACTCCTGGCCTGCCCGTTGTTCCGGACGAGAGCCACGGTCTGACCATCCTCAACCGGAACGCCGTTGATGTCGGCTTCACACGTCGGGTTCGGATCGAGATCGTCCACACAACTGAAGCTGACCGTGTAGAACACACCGTGGTCGTAAACCAGTTCTGCCGTCACGACCGGTGGAGTGTGATCGAGTTCAAGACCAACGATCACGGCATCGTGGTCGGACGCCCTGAACGCGTTCGGCTCGTAGATCGCCTGCTGTGCCAACGCCTTGAAGTCGGTGTTGTAGTCCAGGAGGTCAGCCTCATCAGCGTT
This sequence comes from Actinomycetota bacterium, assembly GCA_039714815.1. Classification (GTDB taxonomy): domain Bacteria; phylum Actinomycetota; class Acidimicrobiia; order Spongiisociales; family UBA5794; genus JAMBLL01. The sequence continues at coordinate 1,253 of JBDLIR010000428.1, forward strand.
GGTGTGCCACACCGTCGTGCCGGTCACTTCTGACTGCAACGTCGCGTTCGCCATTGCGTAGTCGAGGTATCCCCACTGTCCTGAGAACACGAAGGAGTACTCGAACTCGCCACCGAAATCGGCCACGAGGTCGGTGTATCCACCGGCAAGGATCGCATCGATCGGGTCTTCCTTGTCATAGGAGTTCAGATCTCCGATGATCAGTACATCGGCCTCACCGCTCCCTGTTGGGTCGGCGGCGAGCCAATTGACCAGAGCCACGGCCGCCGATGTCCTGGTCAGGTTGCAGTTACCTGCACCATCGCCAAGATCCGGGTCCCCGAGGCTGTCGCAGTTCGAACCCTTCGACTTGAAGTGGTTGACCACCGCCGTCACGGACTCGCCATTGGAGAGCTGTGTGAACGTCTGCGCCAACGCTGGGCGGTTCTTGTCGTCGTTGAACGTCGGATCGACCGAGCTATCGAGAACCGCATATGCGCCATTGAGCGAAACCGTTGCCGGCTTGTAGATGAACGCAACCTTGATCGCGTCATCGCCGATCGGCCCCGTCTCAACGGCTTCATAGGTCCCGGCACCGAGGATGTCGTTGATTCCCTCGACGAGATCCGCCAGTGGCTCATCGACTCCGCCTGCCTTGAAGTTCTCGATCTCGATCAAGCCAACGACGTCTGCGTTGATATCAGCGATGGCGGCTGTGATCTTCGCTCGCTGTCTCTCGAACTCCTCGACGGTGTCGGCACCCCGACATCCCTGCGATTCGCCTGGTCCACAGATGTCTGCGCCGGTGTCGATCGTTGTGAAGTAGTTGAGCACGTTGAAGCTCGCCACACTCAACGAGCCACCGACGGCGTCCGGGCTCGCCTGACGTGGGTTCGTCGGCGTGTAGTCAGCACCCTGCGTCGGCTGTATCCGGTACTTGCCGAAGCTGTAGTTCATCGCGCCGGTCACGTTCTCGACGATGTCCCCGCCACGGAACAGGTTGCCCAGGTCGAACACTCCACCGTTCGGATGGATCGCCGGGTCGGGGTTCTGGGACGTACGGTTATCGTCGAGGGTGATCCGTCCGAGCTGATTCGCTTCAGTCAGGTCAGCTGCCTCCACCGAACCGGGGTCGAAT
>JBDLIR010000429.1:0-2368 GCA_039714815.1 Actinomycetota bacterium
CTACCCGTTGACCGTCGAGGGTTATGTCGCACCGGGGCTTCACTCGATACGGGTTCAGCTCGGAACGGAAGACTCCACAGACATCGACCTATCAGTGGCACTTGATGGGGACAATGACGCATGGCAAGCATTCCGCTCTTCCATCGTGGATGGACCCTCGGGGACGGGCACGCTCTTCGTTGGTACCGCAGACGGCAACAACCAGCCAGTCGACGGCGCAACCGTGTCCCTCGACTTCCCCTGACACTGATCCTCAGGGCTTTGGCGCTGATATGGCTGATATTTCAGCCATATCAGCGCCAAAGCCCTGAGGCGCGTTACATGTTGCGGCGGTAGCGGCCACCTACGAGGAACAGCGCCTGGGACATCTGGCCAAGTGAGCACACGCGGCTGGCCTCGATGAGTTCCTCGAACACGTTACCTCCCGAAACAGCGACATCCTGGAGACGGTTGAGGGCGGTCTGCGTCGCTTCGGGGTCCCGCTCATGGAGCGCCTGAAGATCCCGGATGAGGGCGTGCTTGTCTTCATCAGTGGAGCGCACCACCTCGGTCGGCGTGACGAACGGTGAGCCCTCCTTCGACAGGAAGGAATTGACCCCGATGATCTCGAGTTCTCCCGAACTCTTCTTCGTCTCGTAGCGGAGGCTCTCTTCCTGGATCTTGGACCGCTGATACATCGTCTCCATCGCCCCGAGCACTCCCCCGCGGTCGGTCAGCCTGTCGAACTCGGCGAGAACGGCCTCTTCGACGAGGTCGGTCAGTTCCGCGATGATCGTCGAACCCTGCAGAGGGTTCTCGCTCCGGGCAAGCCCCAACTCCTTGTTGATGATCAGCTGGATAGCCAGAGCCCTCCTGACCGAATCCTCCGTCGGTGTCGTGATGGCTTCGTCGTAAGCGTTCGTATGCATCGAGTTACAGTTGTCGTAGACCCCGTACAGCGCCTGGAGCGTTGTTCGTATGTCGTTGAACTCGATCTCCTGGGCGTGCAACGAGCGGCCCGAAGTCTGGATGTGGTACTTCAGTTTCTGGGACCGTTCGTCGGCTCCATAGAGGTCATGCATGGCCTTCGCCCAGATGCGTCTCGCCACCCGTCCGATGACGGCGTATTCCGGATCGAGCCCATTGGAGAAGAAGAAACTCAGGTTGCCCGCGAAATCGTCGATGTCCATGCCCCTGGCAAGGAAGTACTCGACGAACGTGAAACCATTCGCAAGCGTGAAAGCGAGTTGCGTAATCGGGTTCGCGCCGGCCTCGGCCATGTGGTAGCCCGATATCGACACCGAGTAGAAGTTCTTCACGCTGTTGTCGACGAAGTACTGCTGGATATCTCCCTGCATCGACAGAGCGAACTCCGTGGAGAAGATGCACGTGTTCTGTGCTTGATCCTCCTTCAGGATGTCGGCCTGGATCGTGCCCCTGACGGTCTCTAGCGTCTCAGCTTTGATGCTGTCGTAGACATCTGCGGGAAGCACATCGGCTCCCGAAACTCCGAGCAGCATCAGGCCAGACCCGTCGTGGCCAGGGGGTAGCGGTCCGCTGTAGCGAGGCCTCGTGTCGCCACGATCGGCATAGATCTCAGAGATCCTCCGTTCGACTTCGGTCGTCAGCCCGTGGTCGACGATGTACGTCTCACACGCCCGGTCGATCGCTGTGTTCATGAAGAACGCAAGCATCATCGGCGCCGGCCCGTTGATCGTCATCGACACCGACGTGGTGGGATCGAGAAGGTCGAACCCGGAGTAGAGCTTCTTGGCGTCGTCGAGTGTCGAAATAGAAACACCGGAGTTCCCGACCTTGCCGAAGATGTCAGGGCGTGCATCGGGGTCATGCCCATAGAGGGTGACGGAGTCGAAAGCAGTCGAAAGCCTCGTGAACGGCATACCTGATGCGAGGTAGTGGAATCGCCTGTTCGTCTGCTCGGGGCCGCCCTCCCCCGCGAACATCCTGGTCGGGTCCTCGACCTGGCGCTTGAACGGGAACACTCCCGCCGTGTACGGGAACCGTCCCGGAAGGTTCTCAGATCTTGCCCATCTGACCCGGTCCGCCCATCCGTCGATCCTCGGATAGACAACCCGCGCGAATCGCGTGCCGGACAGGCTCTCAACGGTGTTGTCGACCGTGATGCTCCTGCCTCGCACGTCGTAGCTGACCGCATCTCCTCCGTAGCGCTCGGACTCCCTGTCCCACGAATCGATGACGCCGACTGCGTCACCGAGTTGCGCCCGAGCGTCGGCGATCTGAGCGTCGAGATCGGCATCCGATGTGAGATCGGCTACCCGGAGTAATGCCTCGAGGTCGGCAGCTGCTTCTGCAAGGGTCGATGTCTGCGCGTTGTACTGTCTGACCGTCTCGGAGATCTCACTGAGGT
>JBDLIR010000430.1:0-2359 GCA_039714815.1 Actinomycetota bacterium
TCCGTCGGGGAGTCGATTGATCGTGTAGCGCCAGTTGCGAGATCATTCGGATATGACACGTACCAGTCCGGCTCCGCGACCAGGCCGACATCCGGGTCGATATCCATGGATGCCAGGTGCTCGATCAGCCAGAGCGCTGGCCCCGGTTCGCCCATGTAGCCCTGAAACTCCTCGCTGGGTCGTTCCACTGGTTCGGATATGAGCGACGAGTAGACACGCCGAAAGCGATCGCCGATGGTCGCGCCTCTGTGGAGAAGAGGGAAGAACGATTGTTCGCTCGCCGCGTCATCAACCATGTCAAAGACAGAAGCGTCGTGAGCGGTAACGACGACATGGTTCGGAACGGGCGTGAATTCGGCCGACCCGAACTCTTCGCTCCTGTAGACCGGCACCACGTAGCGGATTGGATTGCCTCCATCGGCGACGAACTCCGCCAGGGTGCCTGGAACCATCGCGCCCGTAGCTCCGACATCTTCGAAGCGGTGCTCGATCCGCGACGGTAGCTCTTCGATACTCGCCGGTCCTGCGTGGCTCCAATCCCCGGGAAGGACGGACATCTCTCTGAGAGCAGATGCTGGATCGAGCACACTCTCGAAGCCGACGGCGTACAGGAACGGACTCGAAACGTTCAACTCCATGCCAAAGTCGGTATCACGACCGACGACTATGGGGCCATACAGTTCGGGCCAATTGACCATAGGTCTCCCCTCACCCTTGATTCAGTGTCAACGCTACGCCCACCAGAACGGATGTCAATGGCAGGATTCCCGACTTCCACGATGTCGCCGCGTCGCGCGAACGCGCTATCGAGGACTCAGCGAGTTCCTGAGGACGGCAACCCGGTCTCTCTCGACGGAGAACCATGCCCATTTGCCGCGTTGCTCTCTGGTGAGCAGGCCGGCATCGGTCAACAGAGACAGATGGTGGCTGACAGTTGGCTGGCTGCGCTGGAGGATCGCGGGTAGCTCACAACCACACATGGCTCCTTCAGGGGCGTTGGCGATGAGGCTCAGGATGCGCAGCCGGATCGGATCCGAGAGCAGCTTGAAGCCATTTGCCAGTTCCTCCGCCTCGTCGACCTTGATCGGCTCGACGAGGACCGGGTCACAGCAGATCGCGATGGGCTTCATGCCGACATCATAGCATCATATTGACATACGTCGATACGACTGATACAGTTGCCAGATAGACAATCATCGATATGAGGGAGACGGCATGAGCACCGCAGATATCACCGAGAAGGTCAGGCAGCGGTATGCCGACGCAGCGACAAGCGTCGACTCGTCGTGCTGCGGATCTGATTGCTCCCCACCGTCTGCGTCCGGAGCATTCGAAACATCGGGCTCGGGTGACTTTGGAACGTGGCTCTACGAGGTGGGTGAACTCGCGGAGATTCCCGATGGCGCCGCCCTCGCGTCACTCGGTTGCGGCAACCCGACGGCTGTCGCCGAACTCGAACCTGGCGAGACCGTTCTCGACCTCGGGTCCGGGGCCGGCATCGACGTCCTTCTCTCCGCCAAGCGGGTAGGCCCGGAGGGCTTCGCCTATGGGATCGACATGACCGATGAGATGCTCGCCCTCGCACGCAAGCACCAGGCCGAAGCCGGAGCGACCAATGTCGAGTTCCGCAAGGGAGCGATCGAGGACATCCCTCTTGATGACGAATCGGTCGACGTGATCATCTCCAACTGTGTGATCAACCTCTCTACAGACAAGCCGACAGTTCTGGCAGAGATGTATCGCGTTCTCAAGCCAGGTGGGCGGGTCGGCGTCTCCGACGTGGTTGCTGATGACGGACTGAGCGAAGCCGACAAACTCGAGCGAGGCTCGTGGGTCGGGTGTATCGCCGGGGCGCTCAGCTTCGAGGAGTACTCTCGCGGCCTCGCTACGGCCGGGTTCTCCGACATCTCGATCGAACCGACACACACCGTTGCAGACGGTATGCATTCGGCGACGGTCAAGGCCACGAAGCCCGGCTGACCGCTCAACGCTTCTGGCGTCCACAGCGGACATATATCGCTGCTGTAGACGCCTGAAGCGGAATCAGGCGTCGGTGTCGATGGTGAAGTCAATCGATCGCAGCACTCTCGAATCGATGTTCTCGCGATTGTTCGTGGCGAGAACGACGATCCCATCGAAGGCCTCTATCTGGTTCATGAGATGGCTGACCTCGATGTTGGCGTAGCGATCGTGTGCGTCCTTGACCCCGGTTCTCTTGCCGAAAAGCGCATCGGCCTCGTCGAAGAACAGGATTACGTCGTTGTTTGATGCCCGCTCGAATACGCGTGCGAGGTTCTTCTCCGTCTCCCCGATGTACTTCGACACCACCTGGGAGAGATCGACCCGGAAGAGGTCTGCG
>JBDLIR010000431.1:0-2347 GCA_039714815.1 Actinomycetota bacterium
GGCCGACTGCGATCGCCTCGAGGTCATAGCCTGCGAGCCCTCCATAGGTTGGGAATCCCTCGGTGAGGATGAGGAGATTCCGGGCGTTCTGTGCCCACTCTGAGTCGTTGAGTGCAAGGAAGCCGCCGATGTTGCCAAGGCCATCCTTCTTCGCCGACATGGTTGCACCATCTGCGTACGAGAACATCTCCTCAGCTATCTCGCGTGGTGTCTTGCTCGCGTAGCCCTCCTCCCGCATCTTGATGAACCATGCGTTCTCGGCGAATCTGCATGCATCGAGAAACAGTGGCACGCCGAATTCGTCGCACACGGCCCGCGCTTCGCGCAGGTTCGCCATCGAGACGGGCTGTCCGCCGCCCGAGTTGTTGGTGACGGTGATCATCACCAGGGGGTCTCGCCCCTCGGACTCGGCGAGCGTCTGGCGGAGTCGGTCGATGTCGATATTGCCCTTGAATGGAAGGATGGTCGCGGGATCTGTGCCGCCGGGGATCACGAGATCGCGTGCCTCGGCTCCCTTGTATTCGACGTTGGCGCGCGTTGTGTCGAAATGGGTGTTGTTGGGTACGACGTCGCCCTCGTCCACCGCAACGGAGAAGAGGATCTTCTCAGCAGCGCGGCCTTGGTGGGTTGGAATGACATGGTCGAAACCCGTGATGTTCTTCACGGTCTCCTCGAAGCGGAAGAATGAGCGGCTGCCTGCGTAGGTCTCGTCACCGCGCATCATCCCTGCCCACTGCTCGGAAGACATGGCGCCTGTTCCCGAGTCTGTGAGGAGGTCGATGATCACCTCATCCGCATGCAACCCGAACAGGTTGTATCCCGACCGAAGAAGCGCTGCCTCCCGAGCGTCCTGGTCAGGCAGATCAATCGCCTGGACGGTGTGGATGCGGAACGGTTCGATGATGGTCTTGTAGTTCATGGGGGAGAACGTAGTACGAAATATGTATGACGTAGCAAGAAGTGCGTGCAGGTCAGGGGCCAGACGTCAGGACATGCCCTCGGTGTTCGGCTACTCGGCGGGCGAGGTCGGGGAATGCGGGGTCGATCTGGTACGGGTAGTCGTCCCACCAACCGTCACGATCCGGGTCGTAGCGGCGAGGTCCGGGTATTGCGGCCAGTGCCCGTTCCTTCATCTCGGCTTCTATTTCGCTGGCGCAGTGGAGCACTTCTGTTGCGTCCACTGGATCCAGGACTTCGAGCCGAATCGTCTTCCCGAAGTTGAGATTGGGCGAGTAGGGGTGTTCCCACACGGAGCTTCCCCCGGTGAGAACGACGGGCAGAAGGGGCCGTCCGGTGTGGGCTGCCAGTTGGAAAGCTCCCATGTTGAATGCGACCTCGATGCCGAGGATCGAACCTTGCGGAAAGACGACGTAGCTCTCGTTGCGTTCGAAAGCCGCTTCGGCGGATCTCACCATCTGGCGATATGCCCCGGATCGGCTCTCGATCGATACAGAGTTATGGCCCGAGGCTCGAAGGAATCGCCCCAGGAATCGCCATTCGAACAACTCCTCGGCAGCGGAGAACGCCATATCCAGGGGTAGCCGGTTGAGGGCGAGGATATCGGCGAACCCTTCGTGAAGGGGTGCCACTACATATTGCTCGTCCGGTTCGAGCCGATGAACTCCGTGGGACTCGATGGTCATCTTCATCGCCCGTGTGGCGAGGCGGGACCAATGCCGGGTGGCATCGTGGAGTCGGATTCGGTCAACGGATCGTGCAGCGCGCATTAGTCGAAGGTACGCGGGGCCGAAGAGCCAAGAACCGTGCAGAGTCGCTGTCACCTGTTCACGCCGTGAACCAACAGCAGCCCTACCTCCGGGCAGGACGTATGGATGTGTGGTGGGAGGTGGCGCCATTGCCTATGGAACCCGCGCAGACCCGAAAGAGTTCCCGGATTAGGCCCGGACTCGCGATTTCGGCCAGCTCCACCTTGGATCCACCTTCGGAATACGTGGAAGGACGAAGGTAGAAGGAGCAGATTCTTCGTCCTCCCTTCAGCCTCGATCCGCTGTTCGACGGATCGCCTGCTCAGTCGTGTCACCTTCAGGTGTCCCGGCGCGAACGTATGCGACACATTGTCCTCCCTGAACCTCAATCCGCTGAATGGACGTCGGATCAGTCCAATGGTCCTCCCTGAAGGGTGTCGTGTCTCGCGACAGTGCTACATGTGGGGCTCTTTCTTGGTCTCTCCCCTTGTGGGAGAGACAAGGACACCCGACACGACACGTCCGTACACCAAAACGATGCGCCGACAGGTCCGCGTAACCTCAGTGCTGCCAACGCGATCCGCGTATCGACCCAGACCAGATAGCGGATCCAGGCTGAAGGGAGGACAGTCGGAAGGGCG
>JBDLIR010000432.1:0-2315 GCA_039714815.1 Actinomycetota bacterium
TCCAACGACAGCTCGGCCACGCCAGCCTCCAGACCACCGACACCTACCTCTCACACATCGCGCCCAAACAAGTGCTCGAGTTCATCACTGCCCGAAGCTGGGGTGGGCCTTGACATCATCGGGCGGTTCGTTCCCCGATACCGTCCAGCGGTCCTTCCAGTCCCCCGGCGGCTCGATGCCCCGCGCTTCGAGCCAGAGCTGGAGCGCCTCGGCGACCACTACCGAACGGGACCGGTGCGTCGGCGTCGCCACATCGACGATGGAGACGAGTTCACGTGGGAGGGATACGGAGATCTGGCGAAGGTTGGAAGTAGGCATGACCCAAATGTGTCAGATGCGGCGGGTCGATTCAAGACTCCCGTCGAACAGGCAGAGACCGAACAGAAACCGATCATCACAGCCGACGAGCAACTCGCAGCTTCAGACATCGAGTGCATCGACGCAACGCTGTAGGAGAGATGGCGCGCTGATGTAGCGAGAGCGCCGAAGCAGGCAGGTCCGCCACCCAGTCGAGCACGGACCCCGTCAATCGACTCCTCATCGCACAAGCGGCGGTGCGAATGGATCGGCCTCATCTCGAGGCGGACGGGCGTGGACCATCTCGTTGCGCAAGCTCATCAGCACTGGACCTGCTGAGTAGAACCGTCCTCGCTTCTCCCCGTGCGGAATCAACAGCTCTGCATCAACCAACGCTTTGAGATCTCTGGTCGCCGCTTGTTCAGACACCGGCTCGCCGGCATGATCCAATACCGACTGGTAGGTAGAACGCCGCACGCGCCACCCCATCGCCGCGTCATAGAGTGCATGCACGGTTCGTTCATGTACCCGAGAACGGTCGACGATCAATTCGAGTTCACCCCAGAGACGCTCAGCCTCGTCGATTCGTCGTGCCATCGTCGCTGCCTGCCGCAAATGCGCCGTCAGGCTGAATCGGATCCATGGCCTGACATCGCCCGACGGATTCCACCTGCCTCGCCCCACCTCCGCGAGAACTCGGTAGTAGTCATCGGTGTTGCGACCCAAGTACTCCTCGATACTCATGAACACCGGCGAGAGCACACCGTCCTTCGCCAGGACAAGGCTCTGCAACGCACGTCCCATCCTTCCGTTCCCGTCTCGGAACGGATGCACCAATACGAGGTTCAGATGGATCATCGCGGCGTGAACAATCGGATCCGACGCTTGGCTGGCCTGGAGATCCCCAGAGAGTTCCTCCATCAGTTCCGGCACCTGTTCTGCAGGTGCACCTTCGTAGACGATTTCACCCGTCTCGTCGTTGCGCACGTACACGACGCCTGGCCGCCATCGACCCGGGCTCTTCGCGAGGTCGTAGCCCGTCATCATGAAGTGAATGCTCTTGATCAGCTGGGTGCTGCACTGAAGATCCGGATCGGGTGCGACCTGAAGGATGTAAGTCATCGCATCGCGATAGCCCTCAAGTGCCAATCGCGTCTCGTCCTTGGCATCGAGCGGTTCTTCACGATCGACAATTGCGCCGACATCGTCAACTGTTGCCGTGTATCCCTCAATGGTGTTCGACCCCTGGATCGCCCGCGCGAACATCTGACGCCGGATCGATCCTGTCCACCGACGCGGTTCATGCAGACGCAGTGCAAGCACTGCCTTCAGCTCGTCGATGCGCGCCAGAACGGCATCCTCATCTTCGTCGAGCTCGGGTGCCTCAAACAACATGACTGTAACCTCGTAACTTTCCCCCATAGCAATGGTTATTAACCATCACAAAGTCACTATATAACACAGTAACTATCACGGTCAAGCCTCGGAAGCAGGCTCCAAGGCGAGGAACCCGCCTCTCCTGATCCAGGGGTACGTATCGTTATCAAGGTGTACCTGTCACGGGTACCCGGTACGTTGGAGTGATGAGAGCCGCCGCTACGTTCCCGGGTGCCGGCAAGGGCGTCGAGTCCGCCCAGAAGGGCATGAAGCTGCCCGTCGAGATCCTCACACCGAAAGACGTGCTCGCGATCCTGGATCAGTGCAAGGACACGGTCACCGGTATCCGCGATCGGGCGCTCATCACCGTGATGTACCGCTCCGGCCCAGCGAGTGCGCGAGGCACTCGACCTGCAACCGAAGGATGTGGTCCCACCTATCTCGCCGGCGGCCACGTCATTCGGGGTAGGCGGTGATGGTCACGGTGATGCCGTTGACGGTCAGGGAGGCGTCACACTTCGAGTCGCTCGTCAGGAGGATGCCGCCGGGACCCTTCGCGCGGCACTGGAAGAACATGTACACCGTCTGGGGCGTCCCGAAGTCGAGCGGGTCCAGAACCCACGACCCTTCGAACGGCTCAC
>JBDLIR010000433.1:0-2312 GCA_039714815.1 Actinomycetota bacterium
CTCTGCGGGGTGGTTGTTGTCGGTGCTGACGCGGCCGTGGATGTCGATACCACGGTCGTGACCGGGGTCGCGTCTGATTCTGTCGTCTCTTCGGATCGCCCGCACGCTGCCGCTATCGCGACGACGCCGGCGAAGAGGGCCGCTAGCGCGACCCTTCGTGTCCTCCAGGGTCGAACAACGGGTCCCATGGATCCAAGCATACGCGGACATCGATCGATGTCCAGCCCCAACTGCTCTCAGGACATGCAGCTTCAGTCTGCGCGGTGAGACGGTTCGATGATCGGGGGTTCAGAGGACCAGGGGAAGTTGATCCACAGATCTGTCCGCTTCCACACGTATTCGCACTTGATCTCAGACCGCGGTTTCTCATAGAGCACCGCCGTCTTGGCGCTCGCAACCGACCCTGAGACGAACTCGTACACCTTGGCGAGTGTGTGCCCGGTGTCTGCGACATCATCGACGACGAGGATGTTCGCATGCTCGAGGTCGACCAGTTCCAGATACGGCGGCAGGATCACCGGGACTTCGAGCCGTTCATCGATGTCCGTGTAGTACTCGACGTTTATCACGTACGTGTTCTTCACGGATAACGCGTATCCGAGCGATCCGGTAGGTATGAGCCCTCCTCGAGCGATTCCCAGGATCACATCGGGCTGGAACCCATCGTCAGCGATCTGGCGCGCAAGGTCGCGTATGGCCGTTCCGTACGTGCCCCAGGTAAGGACTTCACGCTCGGACGCTGTAGTGGCTTCGGTCATCGCACCTCGATCTCGACGTACGAGACAAGCTACAGCGTCCTGGTTTCCTACAGAGAGTGCGAGACCGCCTCTGAACATGAGGCAGTCCACAGACCCGGTACCCTCATGAGGTGGAAACCGCGCAACACGACGACCTGACCAGGCCGGACGACTACCACAGGAACTTCGCCGGGGGATTGATCCACGGTGTGTTCTTTCAGTTGTCGGAAGCGTTCTCGAACATCAACACGGTGTTGCCCTCGTTCATCGCGACGTTGACAGGTTCAACGGTCGCCATCGGGGTGATGGTGGTCGCCCAGCGACTCGGCGAGGTCGTGCCACAACTCTTCACGGCTCACTTCGTCGAGGCTCGTCCCTACGAGAAACCGATACTCATGTGGATCATCACGATGCGCTGGGTTTCGTGGGCGCTTCTTTCGGTAGTGACAGCACTGTTGGCGCTCGACAGACCCGAGATCGTCCTGATACTTCTCGTCGGCCTGTTCGCGTCGTTCTCCATGGCGGGAGGCGTCGGGGCCGTCGTCTACGCGGACGTATTCGCCAAGGCCATCCCTACGGAGCGTCGCGGACGGTTCATCGGGTGGAAGCAACTGATCGGGTACACGCTTGCGATTGGAGCGGGATGGGCAGTTGCGTGGATCCTGTCTGATCCCGAGCGCATCCCCTATCCCCTCAACTACGCCATCATATTCGGGCTTGCGGCCGGGTTCCTCCTCGTTGCATTCGGCGGTATCGCTCTCGTCAAGGAACCACCTTCGACCCACGAAAGGCAGGTGGCGTCGTTTGGCGACACCGTACGCAGGGCGATCCACCTCACCCGGGTCAATACGAACTTCAGGTGGCTGATCACAGCCAGGGGCCTGACGTCGATCCTGGTCATGTCCGCACCTTTCTTCGTTGTATTCGCCCTCAACGACATAGGCGTCTCCCAGGCTGCGGTAGGCCTCTACCTGGCAGCGCAGATGACGGGCGCGGCACTGTCCAACCTCCTGTGGGGGTACCTCGGAGACAAGTACGGAAACCGGACGGTGATCGTGGGAACAGCGATGACAGGTCTCGGCGCTGCGCTCGCAGCACTCACCGCGCTTTCCCTGGGGCCCCTGCCGTTGTACCTCACGTTCTTCCTCGTCGGCACGACGATGAGCGGGGTCCGGCTCGGGTACAGCAACATCATCCTTGAGATGTCACCGGATTACCTTCGGGCAACATGTGTCGCGTTACTCGGGACCTTGCTCGCTCCCCTCGCACTCGTTCCGCTTGTGATCGGCATCGCTGTCACGTGGGTTCCGGTGAGCTTCGTGCTGGTTGTGGACGCCGTAGCCATGACCGGCGCCGTCGTAGCAGCGCTCGTCGTGCGCGATCCCCGCAACGGCGCGGAAGGTGCATGCATCTCCTGACGGATGCTCGCGGAATCGGGGGGGTACGTATTACGAAGGAAGCCATCAGCCATCAGCCATCAGCCGTCAGCAGAGCACAGACGGAATTCTGAGAGCGGAAAGCGTAGATCGGAAGCCCCCTCCGACCTCGCTGCGCTCGGCCACCTCCCCCGACTTC
>JBDLIR010000434.1:0-2309 GCA_039714815.1 Actinomycetota bacterium
AGGTGTCGATCGAGGGGAACACCGCCCAGGTCATCTACTCGACCGCTGAGCCCACCGAGCCGTTGCATTCCGAGGAGATCGGCATGACGGCGAGGATCAGCGAGATCAAGGTTGCCACGATCAGCGACCTCTACGGCTCACCGACTGTAGCTGTGGAGATTCTCGATGTTGACCCGAGGGTCACCGGTGAGTTCGATCCTCAGATGCGGGGGATCTCCGCTCACGTCGAAGAGGTCTACGACCCCGACGAGTACGCCGTCTATCTCGAGGCTCAGGCTGCTTTCGATGCCGCTGTCGCGGCCGCCGCTGACGAGCAGGGTCGAACCTACCCCGAGGACGTCGATATCGAGAGCCCGGCGGGGCCTGAACCGCTCGGAACCAACATTGTGGTGACACGGTGCAGCGATGCCGCGTGCACGTCAACCGAGCGGACCACGATCGCAGCGTTCGAGGTGCCTTGGTGGTATCTCGGTTCGCTCGAGCTCGAGGTCTCCCCCGACGGGACAGTGCTGGTTGCGATTGCCAGCGTCGGTGAATACGCCGAACCCGGACTGAGCCTCTACGTCTTCCCGAACGGCGAGTTCGGACCGGGTGTTGAGCCGATCGCAGGCCATGCCGTCGTCGGATGGGATGCTCGCTGACCACGCAACCCCCCAACTGATCGTCCCTGCACCCCTCGGTGCGGGGACGATCAGTTGGGAGGCGTTCGATACCGATGTGTGTGGATTCCTCCGTACGAGAGCGCCGCTTCCGGACATAATGAAGTGACAGGCATGATGGGACTGCGCCGTGTATTCGAATGGCGACGAGGCTGCGTTTCGAGAACTGTACGAAAGACACCACCGAGCTGTCTTGGCGTACCTCTTGCGACGGTTGGGACGCGAAGAAGCGTTCGACGCCGCTGAAGATGTCTTCTTGGTCGCGTGGCGACGTTTGGCTGACATCCCTCCCGGCAACGGCCGACTGCCGTGGCTCTACGGGGTTGCCCGAAGGGTTGTCTCCAATCATCGGAGGACGATGTTCCGTCGAGCAAGGCTGTCCAACAAGGTTGCCGCGAACCCACCTCCGCCACTTCGGGGTCCGGAGGACGAAGCGATCGCCCATGCGGAGTCCGACGCCATGCTCGCCGCGCTTGCCACGCTACGAAGCAAGGACCAAGAGGTGCTGCGTCTGACCTACTGGGAGGAGCTGGCGCACGCCGACATCGGCAGAATCCTCGGCTGTTCTGCCGAGACCGTCCACGTGCGGCGGTACCGCGCAGAGAAACGACTGGCGAACGCTTTGGCTCGTGCCGGACACAAACAGAGTGGACGGTCGGCTGTCCTTCCGAAGCAGAAGGAAGAGGGATGTTGAACGAACAAGGAATCGGCGGCGCGATGAGAAGGGCCAATCCGGCTCCCGATCCAGAGCGCGCGGTTTCCGATGTGGAAGCCAACGACCTCTTCGCTGCGATATTGCAAGGGAGGGACTCAATGGTCCACACACAAGACAAGACAACCAAGCGGGCGGAACAGGCAGTGCGTGAGCGCACACCGTGGTCTCGCAGGCGGATCGCACTTGTGGCCGCTGTGGTCTTCGCGCTGATAGCAGTGCCCGCAGTGGCGCTGTTTGTCGATCTGGACGCACCGCCGTTGGATGGGGAATTCCCGGAGGGATCAGTTCAGTCCGGTACATACGGAGCAGCAGAAGGCGTCGAGGAGAACTGTGCGTCGCACATGGATTTCGATCCGAATGGGGTGCCGGTCATGGCCGGCATGTGCGGTGTTCTACGCCTGGAAGGCGGGGAGTGGAACGTCGTGAACACCGAGGTCGGAAGTTACGTGGACATCGCCGTTGCACCCGACGGAACAGTGTGGCTCGCTGATGTTGATGGTCCGATCAGGAGCTTCGTGAAAGGCGACGTCACACATCATCCGTTCACGGCGAGAGCTGTCGAGGTAACCACGGACGGCACCGTGTGGGCAATCGAGTACAGCATGGATCTTCCGGTGCTGATGAGCTTCGACGGTTCAACGTTCATTTCCCACGACGTTGAACCCCCCGAGGAGCTGATCGCCGCACCGGACGGATCGCTGCACGTGCTGGCACTGGTCCCAATCGGTTACGACCCCGAGACACAGGCGGCGGATAGCTGGTACTCGATGCTCGGGAGGATCGTCGATGGCGTGTACACGTCGAAGCCGGCTCCTGAAGGTTTCGGTGACCGCGTGACCCTGGCGCCCGATGGTGCATTGTGGTCGATCGGTGGAACCGGCCGCATGATCGAGCGGAGCAATGGCGTGCTGGATACTGAGTGGGCTCTCGTTCGG
>JBDLIR010000435.1:0-2299 GCA_039714815.1 Actinomycetota bacterium
AAGTTGCGGACCCAGGGTATCGAGTCCGTCGCCGACCTCCTCTTGACCGTGCCGCGCCGCTATCTCGACCGGAGCCAGATCTTCAACATCGGCGCTGCCCCGATCGGCGAGGAGGTCACGATCGGCGGCACCGTCACGAATTTCTCCAAGAGGAGGATCTCGCGAGGACGCACGATGGTCGAAGCGCGGGTGTCCGACGGGACGAGTTCCGTGCGCGTCGTGTGGTTCAACCCTTGGATCCGCCTCACGGAAGGCGAAGAGGTCGCCCTCAGTGGCAAACTCGAGACGTTCAAGCGTTCGTTGCAGATGAAGAGCCCGGACGTTGACAAGCTCTCGCAGGAGGGGACGTCGCTCACGGGAAGGATCCTGCCTGTATACGGGGGGCTTGGCGGGCTGAACGCCTACCAGTCGAGGACGTCGATCGAGAACGCTGTGAGGAGGTCACTGCCGATCGACGACATCGTGCCGGACGTCGTGCTCGCTGAGCACGGCCTGGCGAGCACAAGCACAGCGGTCCACGACATCCACATGCCTGGATCTCAGGCCGTGGTGCCCCCGGCGAAGGACCGGCTCATCTTCGACGAGTTCCTGCGTATCCAGATGGCGCTTCGCGTGAGAGCGTATGACGAGTTCGAATCCCGGGTCGGTATCACCAACGACGTCCCGGGGACGATGCGTGATCGGTTCATCGCGTCCCTGCAATACGACCTGACCGCTGCCCAGATCCGGGCACTCGAACAGATCGTGGACGACATGCGCGATGTGCGGCCGATGCATCGGCTTCTCCAGGGGGAGGTCGGATCAGGGAAGACCGTCGTCGTTATCGCGGCGCTGCTCTCGTCGGTTGAGAGCGGTCATCAGGGAACGGTGATGGCGCCGACGGAGGTGCTGGCCGCACAGCATTATCTCGGTACCGAACTCGCCTTGAAGCGAGCAGGGATGGCACCGGTTGCCTTGGATGTGGGCGCAGCGGGAACGACGTCGCTGTTCGGCGAAGAGTCCGATACCGAACGCCCGATCCGCATCGGTCTGTTCACGTCAGGGCGCGTGAGCGTCAACTTCGTGCGTGGCGAAGTAAGCAGGGAGCAGGGGCTTTCGTGGCTCCTCGACGGGACGATCGACATCGCCTTCGGTACCCACGCCTTGATCCAGAGCGATGTGAGGTTTGCATCTGTCGGTATGACGGTGGTTGACGAGCAGCATCGTTTCGGCGTTGAGCAGCGCGTGGTGCTCAGAGACACCGCGCCGGACGAAGCGGTACCTGACCTCCTGCTGATGACCGCCACGCCGATCCCGCGGACGCTTGCGATGACGCTCTACGGAGACCTCGACGTCTCCGTGATCGACGAGATGCCCGAAGGCCGTCGGCCTGTCGCGACGTCCGCGATATCCGGCTTGGACGACACGAGGATCGACGCGGCTGTGAGCCGCGCGGTGGAGAGCGGGAACCAGGTGTTCGTCGTGTGTCCGCTCGTCGAAGATTCAGACAAGATCGACGCCCGCTCCGCCGTGTCGGAGTTCCGACGCATCGTTGCAGCCTTACCAGAGGCCAGGGTCGGTCTCCTCCACGGCCAGATGCGTTCTCAAGACAAAGCTGAGGTCATGGGGGGTTTCGCAGATGGCGAGATCGACGTGCTCGTATCGACCACCGTCATCGAGGTTGGCATCGACGTTGCGAATGCGACGTTGATGGTCATTCGCGATGCCGACCGGTTCGGGCTGAGTCAGCTGCACCAGTTGCGTGGTCGTGTCGGCCGCGGGGGCGACCAGGGCAGGTGCCTCCTCGTCTCGGACGATCCGAGTGAAGACGCCCAACGGAGGATCGATGCGATGGTCGCTTCCAACGACGGATTCGAACTCGCAACCGTTGACCTCGAGATACGCGGCCAGGGGACGGTATTCGCCGGATCACAATCCGGAGCCGCCGACCTCAAGCTTGGAGATATCCTGCGAGATCGAAGGCTGCTCGAAGCGGCAAGAACCGTTGCGACGAGGGCAGTCGACTTTGACAGGAACAGCCAGTTCGTGAGCGACGTCATGGAAGAGGTCAACCTGTTCTTCGGCCGTGACGCCGAGTGGCTCTCGAGGAGTTGAAGATGCGGATCATTGCAGGTATCTCCAAAGGCAGACAGCTCTCTGTTCCAGCAACAGGCACGCGCCCGATGACCGGCCGGGCGAAGGAGTCCGTCTTTTCGATTCTCTCGGCCAGGCTCGATGGTGCGAAGGTCCTGGACCTGTACGCCGGTTCGGGTGCGTTGGGACTCGAGGCACTGAGCAGGGGAGCGACACGTGCTGTGTT
>JBDLIR010000436.1:0-2298 GCA_039714815.1 Actinomycetota bacterium
CGGGGCCGGCGAACGAGATCAGGATGTCCCCTGGATCCCTACCGGCTTCGAGTGCAGCCTGGCGCATCACTTCGAGACGCTGGTCGAGCGAGTCACGGTCCGTGACGAACATGTTGTACTCGTCGGCGAAGGCGCCGGCGAGACGCGGCGTCTTGCGCGGGCCGTTCCCTCCAACGACGATCTGGAGACCGCTTGACGCACCGGGGCTCACGGAGGGGTGGTCGAACGAGTAGTACTCGCCCGTTGTCGACCCGCCACCTGCGAACACGGTCGTGATGTACGCAAGCGATTCTTCAAGGCGTACGAATCGCTCTCCGAGAGGCGGAAGGTCCAGTCCGAACGCGTCGTGCTCGGACTGCATCCAACCGGTCCCGACGCCAAGGGTGAATCGGCCGCCTGAGATCTCATCGAGGGTCGTTGCGGCCTTTGCCATGATCGCTGGATGCCGGAACGTGATGGGGGACACGAGCGTCGCGAGGCGGATGCGCGACGTCTCGACCGCGACGCCGGCGAGAGAGACCAGGGCATCTGTCGCATCGGCCGTATGGTCCATGTGCAGGTAGTGGTCGGATCGAGCGAAAGCGTCGAGTCCGAAGTCCTCTGCCCAGCGTGCAAGTTCGACCAGGCGGCGATACGAGCCGCCCATCTGTGGCTCGACGAATAGTCCTATCTCCATTGTGTGCTCCTTGTCACCAGCCGCGTTCGATCCATTCGTCGAGCTGCGGGCGTTCGGTTCCTATTGTGGTCGATGCGCCGTGTCCCGGCAGGACCATCGTCTCATCTGGCAGTACGAACAGCTCCGTTCGGAGCGATTCGATGATCGTCGTGAACGAACTGTGGTCGAATCGCGTGGCGCCGGGACCACCGGGGAACAGCGTGTCGCCCGTGATCACGAAGCCAGGAAGCAGCAGGCAAACCGAACCCGGTGTGTGCCCGGGCGTGTGAAGCACCGTCGCCCCGGTCTGACCGATCTCGATGGTGCCCGCCTCGATTGTGACGTCGATGGGCTTGGCAGCGATATCCGCGTCAAGGGCGTGCAGCATGAACGGAGCGTCCAGGGAATCACGTGCCCATGGAACGGCCTGGTGGTGGTCCCAATGCCCATGGGTCGTGAAGATCCCTTGGACCTGACTCCCAGCCGCGAGGTCGATAACGCGGTCCGCATCATCTGCAGCGTCCACGATCAGGGAACTCTTCGTTGCGTGATCGGTGATCAGATAGACGTTGTTGCCCAAAGGGCCTACGACGATGCGCGAGATCGTGAAACCGTCAGCAGCGATGACGGTGTTCGGCATGGACTAGTTCAGCGTCTCGAGGATCAAGACGAGTTGGTCCAGTTGGAGTTGGCCCGCCGTTCGGAGAGCTACCGTTCCGTCGGAGTTCAAGAAGACCCAGTAGGGGAAGCCCCCGCCCCCATATGCCAGATGGATGGAGCCGTCTGCGTCGTCGCGGATCGTGGGCACGGTCCACGCCTCGTCTTCGAGCCAATCCGATGGGGGGTAGTTGTCCTGCGTGGAGCGCACAGACGTACTCACGGAATAGAGGTCGACCCCTTCGACACTGCCGCCGCCGTCGATCCATTCCTGGACCCTGGGCACTTCTTGCTGACAGTGTGGACACCAGTGGGCGACGAAGACGATTCCCTTGGCGCGCCCGTCGTTCGTAATCGTCACCACATTGTCATCGAAGTCGGTTCCACTGACCCCGGGGGCGGGAAGGCCGCTCGCTGTCGTGTCTTGCGGCGCACTCTGGGGCATGAGGGGCAACGAGACACCGTCGATCGTGACCTCACCGGTCTCGTTTGCGATGCCGCTCGTGTCGCTTGTGCCGAATATCACAACGGCGACGAGCAGCAGCACCACGAGTGCTCCGACGATGCCGATGATGAGCCCGGTCTTGTTCCCGGTTGAGTCTGAGTCGGATGGCGGGGTCTTCGTCGTTGGTGTTTTGGCCTTTGCCATGGACATCCTTCCGTGGGATGGAGTTGAGATCAGTTTGTCTGTGGGGAATCTGTCTGGGGAGTCGCTGTCTTTGCGTTGACGTGCCCCGCCCAGGTAAGAGCCAGGATCAGTAGGAACGCCGACAGCGCCATGTAGGGAATCGTAACGAAGCCGAACTCCTTGATATAGGGTGCACTGCACGGCGGCCCGAACGCGGCGCAAGCACCCGAGTCGAGGCTCGGCCACTGCTGCATTGCTCGGTGCCAGATCGCTATCCCGCTGCCGATGACGGCCAGAGAAACGATGTAGAGCCGTGCCCGGGCGTCCTTTCTCCACGCAGCGAGCAGCGCGATGAGCG
>JBDLIR010000437.1:0-2294 GCA_039714815.1 Actinomycetota bacterium
TCCTTCACAACGATCTCTGTACCGGTCACGGAGACGACCTCGCCGTCGATCGACGAGACGACCACCTCGCCGGAGTCCTTGGCTGCCCGGCCCTCCATACCCGTACCGACAAGAGGCGCATCGGACGTAATAAGGGGAACCGCCTGCCGCTGCATGTTGGAACCCATGAGCGCACGGTTCGCATCGTCATGCTCGAGGAAGGGGATCAACGCCGTTGCGATCGACACGACCTGCTTCGGCGACACGTCCATGTAGTCGACCTCGCCGGCCTTCACATTGTCGATCTCACCACCGGTCTTGCGCACGAGAACGTACTCGTTCTCAAAGGAGCCATCAGCGTTGAGCGGTGCGTTCGCCTGAGCGATCACGTGGCCTTCCTCAGCGGCTGCCGTCAGATAGTCGACCTTGCGCGAAACCTTGCCATCGGTGACTCGACGGTACGGCGACTCGATGAACCCGAACCGGTTGACCCGTGCGTAGGACGCAAGCGAACCGATCAGGCCGATGTTCGGGCCCTCAGGGGTCTCGATCGGGCACATCCGTCCGTAGTGGGACGGGTGAACATCGCGAACCTCGAATCCTGCACGCTCCCGCGAAAGCCCGCCAGGACCGAGCGCGGACAGACGCCTGCGGTGGGTGATGGAGGCGAGCGGGTTCGGCTGATCCATGAACTGGCTCAGCTGGGACGTCCCGAAGAACTCCTTGATCGATGCGACGACCGGCCTGATGTTGATCAGGGTCTGTGGGGTGATCGCTTCAGGATCCTGGGTCGTCATCCTCTCGCGGACCACACGCTCGAGACGTGTGAGACCGACGCGAATCTGGTTCTGGATCAGCTCACCGACCGTGCGAATGCGGCGGTTCTGGAAGTTATCGATGTCATCGACTCTGTACCCGTCAGCACCCTCGTGAAGGCCCATCAGGTACTTGATCGTTTTGACCATGTCCTCGTCTGTGATCAAACCCTGCTCGGAGGCCCTGAAGTTGTCGAGCATCTCGATGGATGCATCTCCACCCAGCTTCTGGTTCAGCTTGTAGCGACCCACCCGTGTGAGGTCATACCGCTTCGGCGTGCGAAAGAGCGTCTTGATCAGGCTGCGTGCAGACTCGATCGTTGTGAGCTCGCCAGGCCGGAGCTTGCGATAGAGATCGAGAAGCGCCTCGTCTTTGGTCGACGTCGGATCCTTCTCGAGCGTGTTGCGCACCAGCTGGGTGTCTCCCAAGAGAGCGATGATGTCCTCGTCGGTCTCGGCGATACCGAGAGCCCGCAGGAACGTCGTTACGAACTGACGGCGCTTGCGATCGACCCGTACACCGATCGTTTCCTTCTTGTCGATGTCGAACTCGAGCCATGCACCACGGCCAGGAATCACCTTGCATGCGTAGGTCGGGCGACCGGTTGTCTTGTCGCGCGTCTCGTCAAAGTACACGCCGGGGCTGCGGACGAGCTGGCTGACGACGACACGCTCGGTGCCGTTGATGATGAACGTGCCATTGCGCGTCATCATCGGGAAGTCGCCGAGGAACACCTGCTGTTCCTTGATCTCACCTGTTTCCTTGTTGAGGAACCTGGCGGTCACGTACAGCGGACGTGCGAAGTTCGTGTCGCGGTCCTTCGCATCCTCAATCGTTAGCGGGGGCTCATCGAATCGATGATCGCTGAGCTCAAGGGCAAGGTTGCCGGTGAAGTCTTCGATGGGCGAAACCTCATCGAACATCTGCCTCAAACCGGTCTCTAAAAAGGCTTCAAACGATTCCCTCTGGATGTCGAGAAGATCTGGAATCTCCTGAACCTCTGGGATCTTTGCGAATGAGAGCCTGCTGGAACGCGCACGGGCCAACGCGAGTCCTCCTCATATAGACGCTGCACAGCACAAATTGCGCGGAGCAGTTACGGGCGAATTAGTCAGGATAGCACAAACTGGGGATAGCACATAGCTATCCCGTCTCTTCTAGCGGAGAGCTGTGAAAAGTCTTCAACTGTGAACCTGAGCGTACACGAACGTGTTGGGAAATTCAAGCAATTGGGGATCAGCCGTCAGTCAACAGCGATCAGCCGTCAGCCTTCAGCCGTCAGCTATCAGCTCGGAAGACGCGATGAGAGGGGAGTGACTTACGCCACTCCCCTCTCATCGTGCCACGCAGTCGCCAGCAGGTTCTTGCTGTCGGCTGTTGGCTGTCAGCTGTTGGCTGACTCGCTACTTCAGCTCGACGTCTCCGCCGGCGGCCTCGATAGCTTCCTTCGCCTTTTCGGCGGTCTCTTTGTCGACACTCTCGAGGATGGCAGAAGGCGC
>JBDLIR010000438.1:0-2294 GCA_039714815.1 Actinomycetota bacterium
CGCTTCGCACAACCCCGCACGTACGGGAAGAACTAGGAACGAGAGACCAGACACCAGATGCCAGATGCCAGGATGTCTCTTCTCTGGTAGCGAGCGCAGCGAGCGATCTGGAATCTGGTATCTGGAAGCGAGCCTGCGAGCGATCAGCGAGCGCCAGCGAGCCTGAGAGCGATCTGGAATCTGAAAACGAGAAGAGGCGGGCCGCATTGCGGCCCGCCTCTTCTCGGTTGTAGTTCTTCTGGTTGCTACCAGCGGTTGCCACCGCCACCGCCGCCGGAGCGCCGTGGCTTGTCCTGGGCTTCGTTCACGCGCAGCGCACGTCCACCAAGCTCCTTGCCGTTGAACTCGTTGATGGCCTTCTCTGCGCCTTCAGTGTCCATCTCGACAAATGCGAAACCGCGTGAGCGGCCCGTTTCACGGTCCGTGATCAACGCGACAGACTCAACTTCGCCGTGTTCACTGAACATCTGACGCAGATCGTCTTCGGTGGTGCTCCAGGGGAGGTTCCCCACATAAAGCTTCTTCATCTACAGGCTCCTATCGCCATGAGTAGCGGCATTCGTTCACCGCAGTGCTTCGAAACGACAACTGAGCCAACGGGGATGCCGAGCGTGAACTCGACAGGATCGATCGCGTGGAAGGTTTTCTAAGCACCCCGAAATATAGCAACGGATGCATATGAGCGCACCTGCGATGACAGCTCTGCACATTCCGCTATCCCGTATTGCGCAGTCCGGCCGCGATTCCGTTGACCGTCAGCAGGAGCGCTCGACGCAAGACGGGGTCGTCCTGCACATGGCGGGACCGCTCGAGAAGGTTCACCTGAATGTGGTGAAGAGGCTCGAGATACGTCCCTCGCACAGACAACGTCCGCTGAAGAACGGGATGAGCGTCGAGCAGCTTGCGATCGCCTGTGATCGCAAGCACCTGTTCGACGGTCGTCTCGTATTCTCGTTCGATCGTGTCGAAGAGGTGACGGTGCTCCTGGGAAACGAGCGCAGAAACGTACTGCCTTGCGATCCCAAGATCGGTCTTTGCAAGGGTCATCTCGACGTTCGAGATGAACGTCTTGAAGAACGACCAGTTCTCGTACATGGAGGTCAGGCGATCGCCGTGACCAGCCCGGCGCGCGGCGACCAACCCTGAGCCGACACCGAACCAGCCTGGCACGATCTGTCGCGATTGGGTCCAACCGAACACCCAGGGAATGGCGCGCAGATCGTCGAGCGAACCCCCGCCCCCCTGGCGTCTGGATGGACGCGACCCGATGTTCATCGCACCGAGAGTCTCCACAGGTGTGGCGCTCAAGAAGTACTCGACAAGGCTCGGGTCCTCGATGAGCCCCCGGTAAGCGTCGAACGCCGCACCGCTCATCGCATCCATCGCCTCATGCCACTTCACGAGTTGGTCCCGAGGTTGCCTCGGCGTGCGATGGAGCAGCGATGCCTCGATAACGGCCGAGAGGGTCAGTTCGAGGTTGCGCGCTGCGAGGTCCTCGAGACCGTATTTTTCCGAGATGACCTCACCCTGTTCGGTGATCTTGATCGGCCCGTCGACGGTACCGAACGGCTGTGCAAGGATCGCTTCGTGGGTAGGGCCTCCTCCTCGACCGATCGTGCCGCCGCGCCCGTGAAACAATCGCAGGGTCACGCCATGGGTGCTCGCCACGTCACGAAGTTGCTGTTGCGCTTTGTACATCTCCCACTGGGACGTCGCGATCCCACCGTGCTTGTTCGAGTCTGAGTACCCGAGCATGACCTCCTGGACGTCTCCGCGAGCTGCAAGGATCTCGCGATACGGCTCGACGCGCAGCAACCCGTCAAGGAGGTCGCCGGCCCTACGGAGTTCGTGTGTCGTCTCGAGGAGGGGAACGAACCCGATATCCGCGAGACTCCCCGGCACATCGATCAGACCGGCCTCGCGGGCCAACACCGCGGCTGCGAGCACATCGTCTGCGCCCCGGGTCATCGAGATGATGTAGCTCTCGATCACATCTTCGCCGTAACGGTTCTTCGCATCCCTGATCGTCTGGAACACCTCGAGGGTCTCTGCAGTGTCTTCAGAGAGCTGTGCCGTACTCGTCGCCATCGGCCTTCGGCCCCTCAGTTCGCCAGCAAGGAGTTGTGTGCGGGCGTTCTCGTCGAGGTCGAGGTACGCGGCGCCCAGACGCCCGTACAGTTCGCCGAGGGCCTCATGGTGCTTCGTCGCGATCTGGCGGATGTCCAGCGTTGCGAGACGGAACCCGAAGGTTGCGATCGTTCGCATCACCCTTGCGACGAGACCGGTCGCCACGA
>JBDLIR010000439.1:0-2289 GCA_039714815.1 Actinomycetota bacterium
CTCGCACACAAGCTCAGTGGATCATCGTGGTCTCCCCCTCCGACCTCGCTGCGCTCGGCCACCTCCCCCACTCCGTGAGGGAGGGAAAGAAGCGTTCCGCTCTCCACTCTGTGCTCTGTCCTCTGCTGACGGCTGACGGCTTACATCTAATCAAACCATCGACAGCCTCACGGTGCGCACGGGGTTGTCGCGATTCGGGTCGACGAGGACGATCGATTGCCAGGTACCGAGGGCGAGACGGCCATCGATGACGGGCAGTACGATCGTCGGTGCGATCCAGGCAGGGAGCACATGGTCTGCGCCGTGCCCCGGGGAGCCGTGGCGATGCCTGTAGAACCCGTCATCTGGTGGGAGGATCCTGTCGATCGCATCGAGCAGATCTGCCTCGGACCCGGCTCCTGTCTCGAGCAGCGCGACCCCCGCTGTTGCATGGGGAACGAAGACGTTGACCAGCCCATCGCCCTCCCCTGCCACGAACGCAGCAACCTCCGCCGTGATATCAACAGCGGTCTTCACTCGTCCCGTCTCGATGCTGAATGTCTCAGTTTTCATTGCTCTCCGCCTTCAGAATTCCGACTTCCAACTTCCGACTTCCGGATGAGAACTTCTGACTTCCGCCTGTAGGGCAAGATCTCGATCACCTCGCCGGAGTCGATGCGAGCCTGGACGGCTTGCCAGAAGTCGATATCGAACAGGTCTGCGTGGTGTTTGTCGAAGACGGCCCGCAACTCGCTGCTCAATCCCAAAAAGCGCGGCAACTCCTCAGGGAAGATGTCGTTCGGGCCGACGCCGTAGACGGGCGTGTTTGCCATGTCGTCGTAGGGATCGTCCGATACGGGGAAGCGCCGGAACTTGCAGTCGGTGATCTTGCAGATCTCGTCGTAGTCGTAGAAGACGACCCGTCCCCTGTTGGTCACACCGAAGTTCTTCAGCAGCATGTCACCAGGGAAGATGTTCGACGCAGCGAGGTTCTTGATGGCTGCTCCGTAGTCGACGATCGCACGCTCGGCATCTGCTGTGTCTGCCTCGCGCAGGAACAGGTCGAGCGGCCTCACCCTTCGTTCCACGTACACCGTCTTCATCGTGACGAACCCATCCGATTGCACGACATTGCGCGAGGCATCGGTCGTCAGTTCCTCGAGGAGGTCGGCGTCGAACCGTTCTGCGGGGAGCCGTAGGTCAACGAATCTCTGCGCCTCCACGAGCCTCCCTCCCCTGTCGTGACGGGCAACGATCCTGTACCGCGACGCTACGTCCTGGGGGGTAACAGACTTCTGCGGGGGGAAGTGGTCTTTCACCACCTTGAAGACGACGTCGAACCCGTCAAGCGTGAACACGATCATCACGAGGCCGGGGATGCCCGGCGCATGCACGAACGGATCGTGAGAGTTCGCCAGGTAGTTGGCGAGGTCGCGGTAGCGCTCGGTCTTGGCTTGTTTGCGGAACCCCAACGACGCATACAGTTCCGACCGCTTGCGATTCGGGAGCAGATCGCCGAGGAACCGCACCATCTGCTCTGGCCTGTCGACGGAGATGAGAAATGCAGCCCTGGTGTACGAGAACAGAATCGAAACATCTGCCGCACCGATCAGGACCGCAGCGAGCACGAGACCGCTGCGCTTGTGCCGTATCGCCAGGGCGAACGGGACCGTGCCATCGGCCGTCTCCATGGATCCGACCAGGTACGCGCCTTTCCCACGGAAGAACAGCCTGTCGATCACCTCGACCCTGCGCGGGATCTCAGGGAAGTGGGACACAGCCTCATCGAGGTCCTTGTTCAGGTCGGCCCACGACGCGTGGAAACGACAGTCTCTCAGCAGGTCTGCAACGAGCGAACGGATGTCGCTCGGTTCGTACGTTCTCGTGAAGATCCCCTCGGGCGGGAAGTCGACTGTCGGGCCTGAGTCGAGGAACTCCAGGGTCGCATCCACACCTTCAGTCACGAACAGTTTGCGCGTCACCGAGTTGAAGAACGTCTCCGCCACTGGCCGGAACGGGTCGGTGAGATGCTCCTCGCGGTAGATGTCGCGGGCGGCCGACCATGCGTCCGTGTCCTCCGTTACGTATCCATCGTGGAGGATCGCGTCGATGGTCGCGTCGACGGCGATCCCGTAGGCATCGATTCGGTCGAGTGCGTCCCGATGCAGCGACGCCCAATCCCTGCTTTCGAACCGTGCGGTCGCTCTGCGCGATATCGACTGGAATCGACGTCGAAAACTAGCCGATCCGATCGCAACCCTGGTTGCGATCTGTTCCGGGGACACCGCGATCGTCAACATGTCGTGCACC
>JBDLIR010000440.1:0-2289 GCA_039714815.1 Actinomycetota bacterium
GCGATAGCAACGGACGCCCGGGTTCAAACCTCCAGGTCACCGTCGACAGCACAGGGCTCACGTACGACTCGATCGTGACGACTGCGTTGCCTGCACACGGCCCGTTCCAGAAGCTGGTCCCTGTTGACGGCCACCTCACCACCGCATACGGCCCTGGTGATCCTGGCTATCTCGGCGGGCGCTGGTGGCTCGATGCCAACGGTAACGACGAGATGGATCCCGGAGAGACGTTCTCGTGCCCACTGCTCGGCCCAGGCAGCTGACCAACCACTGATCTCTAGGACTTTGGCGCTGATATGAACGATATATCGTTCATATCAGCGCCAAAGTCCAAAGGGGGTCAGGTTCGGTGCCATTGGCTGGTGGCTACCTTTAGCTCCATGAGTTACAGCATGAACAACGAACAGATCGATGCCGATATCGATCAACTGGTCGCCGACGTCGTCGCAACCAGGAACAGCCTCTCCACCGACGCCGACCTCGTGCGCGAGATCATCGTGACCGCCCTGAAACTGATCAAAGACGAAACAGGGCGCGGAGACATCAAGATGATGAATACCGCCCTCAAGGAACTGCGCTACTCGTCGCTCGTGTTCGACCCCCACAAGGGAGCACGGAAGGTTGCCGTATACGGCTCGGCGAGAACTCCCTCAGACGACCCGAACTACCTGCTCGCAGAGGAGTTCGCACGCAAGGTCACACAGGATCATGAATTCATGGTCATCACCGGTGCGGGACCAGGCATCATGGAGGCAGCGAACAAAGGGGCGGGAACCGAAGCCAGCTTCGGGGTCAACATCCGGCTCCCGTTCGAGGCCGGCGCCAACGAGTACCTGTCCCCCGGCAAGGTCATCAACTTCAAGTACTTCTTCACCCGCAAGGTGCAGTTCGTCAAGGAATCCGATGCCTTTGCCCTGTTCCCCGGCGGGTTCGGGACCCTGGACGAGGCGTTCGAGCTGCTCACCCTGGTCCAGACAGGGAAGTCGGACCTCCATCCGATCGTCATGATCGATGCCGAGGGCACGGGCTACTGGAGGGAGTGGGAGAACATGTGCCAGACGTTGATCGACCAGGGGATGATCTCACCTCACGACACGAACCTGTATCTCGTGACGAACGACATAGACGAAGCGGTCGAGCACGTCACGCGGTTCTTCGCCGTCTACCACTCCCAGCGTTACGTCGATCAGCGGCTCATCCTTCGACTCAACTCGCAGGTGTCAGATGACCTGGTCGCCAAGCTCAATGTCGATTTCTCAGACATCATCGCATCGGGGTCGATCGTCAAGATCGAAGCTACGCAGCCAGAGATCGACTCTGGCGACAACGTCGATCTCCCCCGCCTCATGTTCGACTTCAACAGGCGAAGCTACGGCAGGCTGCGGGCACTCATCGATCGCCTGAACGAGGCTGGACCAAGCGCGCTTCCATTTCAGTGACCTCATAACTGGGGTAGAATTGCAGCATGCGAGCAATTCTTTCAGACCTCGTCGCCGAACAGCAACAACTCGATCAGTTTCTCCAAACGCTCCGTGACCGGCAGTGGCAGTTGCCCACGCCAGCGCATGGTTGGTCGATTCAAGATACGGTGAGCCATCTGGCCCATACGGAGGAGTTCGCTGCGGAGGTGCTCGCCGATGGCGAAGCGAGAGTGAAGGCAGAAGGTATCACCGACCTCGATGCCTGGACGCAGATCGGTGTCGAACGTGGACGTGGGCGCCGCCATCAAGAGATCATCGAATGGTGGCGTTTCGGTCGGGCCGATGTGGTGGATGCGCTCTCGCGCATGCTTGCGACAGACAGGGTGCCGTGGCTCAACGGCGACATGAGCACCCAGTCGTTCGCTGCGGTGCGCCTCATGGAGACCTGGGCGCACGGCCTCGATATCAAGGGCGCCGTCCTGGACAGGATCACCCCGCTGGACGAACTACCCGAAGACGATGAGGATTACGTCGATCCTCTCGCTGACACGACCCGCCTACGGCACATCGCATCGCTCGGCCACAGGGCTCTCCCGTTTGCGTTCGAGAGGGCAGGCAAGGAATTCCCGAAACAGGGAATCCGCGTCGAGGTGATGGGGCCGTTCTACTCAGCATGGCGCTACGGGCCCGAAGACACGGATCAAGTCATCAAGGGCAAAGCCGCCGACTGGTGCCGCGTCGTCGTCCAACGCCAGGACGCTGAGGACACTGCTCTGAGGGCTGAAGGCGAGTACGCCGAGACGGCGCTCCAGATCGCAACAACGTATTAGGAATCAGCTGACAGCTTTCCGCTTCTCTCCCCCGGCCT
>JBDLIR010000441.1:0-2288 GCA_039714815.1 Actinomycetota bacterium
AGAGCACAAATGTGCTGTCCCAACTCGAGGGCGCCCACCTCATCCGTGCGGATCGCAGACGAGGCACGCAATGGTACGAACTGACCCATGACCGGTTCGTCGAACCGATACGCGCATCGAACCTGGATTTTCACCGCCGTCGCAGGGCGAAGCTGCTCAAGATCCTGGTTCCGGTCGTGGCTCTCACGCTCATGGCCCTGGCGAGTATCGTCGTCGACCTGCTCAAAGAGAGGCCGATCATCGTGTCCGAAAGCCCGTTCACGACCCTCACAGAGAACCCTGCGCAGGAGTCTGCCCTGCTGCCGGCGTCCCAGGTGCAACGGTATCGCTTCGACGATGCGCGCAGCGGCGAGGAGGTTGTGCTTCTCGTTTCGGCTGAACCGGTGGACTCGTCGACCGGGGTGCCAGCGGAGATCGACGTGCGTCTGTCACGTCTGGGAACAGGCGAAGAAGGCGACACTCTCGAGGCTGGAGCGACGCAGTCAATCCAACCGAACGGTTCGACGACGGACGCTGTCTCCCAGGGTGTTGCTCTGGGTGAGAGCCCCGATACCAGCACGACGATGAGCACGACCAAGGCGCTGCAAGACTCCGTGCGTGGAGTCGAGCGTACGTACTCGCTGCCTGCCGACGGCTCATATGTCATCGAGATCTCGGTGAACATCGAATCGGATATCACGTTGACGTACCAGCGAACGGCTGGTGTCGCGGCCCCTGAGATCCAGGTGGGCGTGCAAGCGGGAGGGTCGATCGATAGCCCTGGTGCCATCAGCCGCTTCGACCT
The DNA here is from genome assembly GCA_039714815.1 of Actinomycetota bacterium. Taxonomy (GTDB): domain Bacteria; phylum Actinomycetota; class Acidimicrobiia; order Spongiisociales; family UBA5794; genus JAMBLL01. The sequence goes on from JBDLIR010000441.1 coordinate 785, forward strand.
CACCGTTGCTGAGAACGAGACGATGGAAGTGGTGCTCGAGTCACTCGATGCGCTCGACGGGATCCTCGTGTTGCTCGATGAGGACGGTGCGCCCCTCGATTCGGTGGACGTCACGGGCATCGGAGACCGCGAATCGCTCGTGAGGACCTTTGAGCAAGGTGGTACGTTCACTGTCAACGTCACAGGCCTCGACGGCAGCATCGGAGCGTTCACGCTGGAGATGGATGCCGTCCAGGTAACACCCATCGACGCCGGCGAGACCGTATTTGAGGCTACAACCGGTGGGGGGAGCACAAGCGTGTACTCGTTCTCTGCTGACCCCGGAGAGGTCATCGTCGCTTCCCTGGCTCATGGTGCGAACATTTCCCCGACCCTCGACGTCAGTGGTGCATCGGGACGGCAGTCGGGGTTTGCCCTCGTCGAGGGTGATCCAATCGAATACGCCGGAATCTGGGAGGGCGGGAACGGTCTCATCGTTGTTCGCGATCAGACAGACGAGCAAGGGGAGTTCGCTGTCGATTTCGGCCGGTTCGACGCTGTCCCTGTCGATATCGATGAGCCGATCGAGGGTCAAGGAGCATCTGGCGAACCGCTCTACTACTCGTTCCAGGGCATCAGGGGTGAGGTGTATTCGGTCGACACGTCGATGCTCGACAACCAGCCAGCGATCTTCGCCCCTGGGGACGCTTCGATCCTCGGCTCGGTGTTCGTCGCTCCATTCGATGGCGACTATCTGATCGTGGTCCATCCGGACTCTTCCGATCCGTACACTCTCGTGCTCTCGCTGCCCGACCTCGAGGAGATCGCCTTCGGGGAGGCGAGATCGGGGGAGGTCTTCGATCGGAGCGAGTCGGTGGCGTACGTCTTTGCTGCTGAGGCCGGGGAATCGTATGCGGTCACACTGGAATCAACCGGTCAGCTCCCTCCTTTCCTGCTTCTGGTAACAGCACCAGACGGGATCCTCGAGGCATTCGACGTTGGATGGGCCGTCGTGACGGATCTCCCGGCTGGCCTCACCTGCGACGAACTGTTCGCGGAGGGACTCTCGTATGAGGAGGCCGTCCTGTACGCGACCGTGTACGAGATCGGCACAGAGGCCTGTCAACGGTCTTATCCCGCAGAAGATGTCGACCGATTCATCGAAGAAGGTGTGATCTTCGAATTGTTCGCCGACGGGATCGCCCCGTTCGACGGAGAGTATCTCATCACCTTCGTCCCCGACGACGTCGGCTCCTATACGATCTTTCTGGACCCCTAGAGGGTCGCAGAGGAGCGTTGCCACCCGACCGAACCGTCCGATGCCGACATGGATGCCAATCCGGGTCGTTGACGGCGGGCTGGCAGTACGCCACCATTGCCTCATGGACAGCACCTCGATCTCGTCACACGTCGACAGGTATCTGTCCCATGCGCGCGATGTGCGCGGACTCTCTCCCAACACCGTCGAGGCCTATCGGCGCGACCTCGACGGCTTTAGCGAGTTCAGCGGGCGCTACGGCGTCAC
>JBDLIR010000442.1:0-2286 GCA_039714815.1 Actinomycetota bacterium
ATGGCCGCGCTCTCACCGCGGCAGGTTGCTGACCGCCTCGACGATCGCTTGGCCCTGCTCACATCAGCCAGTCGCAGTTCCGATCCGCGTCAACGCACGCTTCGCGGCGCAATAGCTTGGAGTTACGAGCTCCTCACCCCGGAAGAGCAGCAACTGCTGCGTCGACTTTCGGTGTTCAGAGGGGGTTTCACCCTGACGGCCGTTGAGGCGATGTGGAGCGTCGATGCCGGTGCGCCGATTCTCGACACACTCGGCCAATTGATCGACAAGTCACTCATCTCTGTGAACGCCCGCCAAACCGAGGCACGGTACGGGATGCTGGAGTCGATCCGGCAATACGCTGCTGACGCCCTACAAGCCGCCGGGGAGACCGACGCCGCAGAACTCGACCATCGGCGATGGTTCACGACCTGGGCTGCGACCCAAGGCAAGTTGATCTCCACGCCGGACCAATTGGAGGCGCTTGCAGCCCTCGAATCGGACCACGACAACCTGAGAGCCCTCCTCGAGAGGTCGATTGCAGCCGGCGACTTCGAATCGGCCACGCTGGTTGCGGCAGACATCTCCTACTTCTGGTGGCTCCACTCCCATTTCGGGGAATCCGCTGCTTGGTTCGACCGTCTACTCGAACAGGACGTCGAAGTCGACCCGGCCGTGCGAGCCAAGCTGCTGGTCGGTGCCGGTGAAGTCTCGATGAGTCTGTCGAGACACGATGAGGCCGAAGCGAGACTGAGCGAGGCCCTGAGCCTGGCTCGGGAAACCGAATCTCTCAGGCTCGAAGCGTGGGCCTTGGCGTACATGATGACGAACGAGGTCTGGCGGATGAACCTCGACGTGGCGAGATCACTAGCAGAAGAATCCTTGGAGGCGTTCGCCAACGCCGGCGACATGCTCGGCACCGGGTATGTGATGTTCCTTCAGGGTGGCGTCGAGTACGCGACTCTCTACGCAGCCGGTGAGACCGATCCAAGAATCGCTGGCGAGTTCATCAACCGCTTCGAGCCCATCGTCAATGTCGCGCAGCAATTCGGGGAGAGAAACCTCATCGGCCACGTCTTCGACATGCTGGGACCGATAGAACTCGAGGCAGGGCACATCCACGACGCGGCGAGCCATCTCGGAGCGACAATCGACGCATTCGACGTCCTCGGAAACCAGATCTGCCTGGCTCACGGACTCGACCACACGGCACTGTTCGCCGCAAGAACGGAAGACCCATCGACCGCCGCCACTTTGCTGGGAGCCACCACGGCGCTCCGGCACAGCCTCGGTGTGTCGGCGAGGCTCGCAGAGCAGATCTCGTTCGACGAGGCCAGGAGTCTGTCCGAAGACGCATTGAGCAAGGAAGAATTCGGGGCGGCTTGGGGACTGGGCGCTCAGATGACACGCAAGCAGGCCGTCGCTTTCGCGAAGCAAGCTCTCGACGCCAAGACGGCAGAGACGACCGACCACTTGACACCAACTACCTGAGATGTCCCTCAGCCCCCGATGTAGCTCATCTCCACCTTGGGGGTATTGAGGGGCGTAGCTCCTCGCAGCTCCGAGTACCGATCGTCCCTCTGGGTCCATGTCTGTTCGATGATCGAACGGATCTCATCATCGGAGGCGTCTGATCGCAGCGGCTCACGCAGATCTGTTCCCCGGGATCCGAACAGGCATGTGTACAGCTTTCCCTCCGCTGAGAGGCGTAGACGAGTGCAGTCCCCGCAGAACGGTTCGGACACCGACGAGATGAATCCGATCTCGCCGCCGCCGTCGGTGAAGCGATACTTGGACGCGACCTCGCCGCGGTAATCCGGATCGATCGGCTCGATGTCCCACCGTTGCGCGATCACATCGACGAGTTCCGCCGACGGGATCACCTCATCGAGATTCCATGCGTTCAACGTCCCGACGTCCATGAACTCGATGAAGCGAATCGTGTGACCGGTGCCCCTGAAATGCTCGATGAGCGGAATGATCTCCGCCTCGTTCCATCCGCGGCGCACAACCGTGTTGATCTTGATCGGACCGAGTCCGATATCGGATGCTGCATCGATTGCTTCGAGGACGGTGGACACCGGGATGTCAGTGTCGATCATTCTGCGGAACAGATCGTCCGTGAGGGCGTCGAGACTTATCGTCACTCGATCCAAGCCGGCATTCTTCAACTTGACGGCTTCCCGCGCAAGGAGTAGGCCGTTCGTCGTCATGGCCAGATCCTCGATCTCGGCGAGATCTGAGATCATCTCGACGAGACGGTGCACATCCCTCCTCAAGAGAGGCTCGCCACCGGTCAACCGCACC
>JBDLIR010000443.1:0-2285 GCA_039714815.1 Actinomycetota bacterium
GGAACGGCGCAGGACCTCCCTGTGCGCGCTGCCCCTCCTCCCATCCGGCATCTCGCCCACGAACTCGGTGTGGATCTCGACCAGGTGACGCCGACCGGCAATGGGGGAGCGATCACCCGAGCGGACATACGCACGGCGTCCGGGCCTGTGGCCGCCGCCGGCGGACGTCCGCGGGTAACGCCCAGGGCACGCAAGATCGCCGCGGACCGTGGAATCGACCTGGGTTCCGTGCGCCCGTCACGGAGCGACGGCCTGGTCGTTGCCGGCGACCTGCCGGCACACACCGAGGATCCCGGTCAAGCGATGCGCAGAGCGATCGCCCGGTCGATGGAGCGCTCCAAGCGGGAGATCCCGCACTACTACCTCGGAGCCCGGGTCGACCTCGCATCCGCGATGGAGTGGCTCGAGGCGGCGAACGAACGGCGGTCGTTGACGTCGCGGATTCTCCCGGCCGCGCTGCTCCTGAGAGCTGTCTCGCTCGCCTTGCGGGAAGTTCCGGACCTCAATGGCCATTGGGTCGATGGGGGTTTCGTTCCGAGTTCGGACATCCACCTGGGGGTGGCTGTCTCCCTGCGCACCGGTGGCCTCGTCGCCCCCGCCATCCTCAATGCGGATCGACTGTCCATCGATGAGATGATGGCGGCCCTCACCGACCTCGTCGCACGGGCGAGATCGGGCAGGCTGCGCAGCTCCGAGATGTCCCTGGCGACCGTAACCGTCACGAGCCTGGGCGACCGTGGCGTCGACACCGTCTTCCCCATCATCGTGCCGCCACAGGTGGCCATGGTTGGGTTCGGCAAGATCGCAGAGCGCCCTGTCGTCGTTGGTGGGGAGGTCGTCGCCCACATGGCCGTCGATGCATCGCTCACCGCTGATCACCGTGTCACCGACGGCCACGGTGGGGGTCTCTTTCTGCTCGCCGTCGATCGTTTACTTCAGAAGCCGGAGGATCTATGACCACAGACCAAGCCAAACAGATCATCTTCGATGTCCTGGCCAGGATCGCACCGGAGATCTCGCCAGCGGAGGTCGAGCACGACGTCGATCTCTCCGAACAGCTCGATCTCGACTCGATGGACTATCTCAACTGGCTGATCGGTATCAGCGAGACTACGGGCGTAGACATCCCTCAACGCGACGCGTCCCACTTCCTCACGATCGACGGCGCCGCCACCTACCTGACGACCCACTAGGACTTTGGCGTTGATTCGCGCCAAATATGCCCCACAGCTACGCCAAAGCCCTATGCGCTGATCTTCTGGGCGCCGTTGGATTCGAGGAGGCGGGTGAGTTGGTCCTTCTGGACGAGGCCTGAGGCTCGCCAACGCTGGGTGACGGCACGTCGGCCACCGGGAGTTCCAGCCTGCCGGTTGCGGTTCTTCTTCGCCTTCTTCGGGGGTGCGGTCGACAGCAGCACCATTGTCGGCGTCGAGCGGATCTTGAACTTCTGCATCGCGTCTGGCATGTTGGCGATGTCCGCTTTGACGACGTGCGCCGATTCACCGAATTCGCGCGCGAGCTCGTTCATGATCCCGTCCATGACCTGGCATGGGGCACAACCGGTCTGGTAGAAGTCGATGAGCACTGGCTTGCCTGAGGAAGCCAGCTGGTCGATTTCAGCGATCGTGTGGATCTTCGGGGCCTTAGGTCTTCTCTTGAACACGGTGTACCTCTATTGCGGTCTCTCGATGGTGAACGGTAGACCGCTGTGGTCTATGCCGGATTTGTCATGCCCGTATCGCTGCGATCGTCACACGGATCGGCGTCGGGTACCCTCGTGTGAAATCGTCGGGCGACCATCCGAACCGGTCGAGGAACCGCTGGTATTTCGCAACGAAGGCTGGGTGGGAGGTTACGGGGGAGATCGATTTGTCGATCACGGCGGTCCCGTTGAGGACGACGATCGCACCGCCCTCGCCATCCCCTTCGAGATGGAGCGTGACCTGCCCGTTGCCATCGAGGTTCCGCACCCGCACCGACGGATCCTTGCTGTAGATAGTCAGCGTGTCATCGTCTTCGAGGTAGAACCACACGGGCGCGGTCGACGGCTTTCCCGCGCTGCTGACGGTCGTCAACCATGCGATCGGTTCGTCGGTGAGCCGTTGTCTGACAATCGGGTTCTTGCTGATCATGGAGCGATGATACCCCGCAGCGGCGAAGGTAGGGTGGGTGCCGAAGTCGAGACCTCTCAGGAGACAGCATGGCGAAGATCCACGGCGGGCAGGTGATCGCACGATCCCTCAAGGCGGAAGGGGTTGACACCGTCTTCATGTTGACGGGCGGTC
>JBDLIR010000444.1:0-2279 GCA_039714815.1 Actinomycetota bacterium
CCATATGAGCCAGATCACGTCGGCACGTTGTTCGACGGCGTGACCATCCGGATGCTGTCGGGAGGTGTGGCGCTCGAAGGAGGCGACACGTGGCCCGAACCTGCCGCGCATCGCACAGTGTTCAACCTCACGCCGGCGCTCGGATGCGGTGAGAGTTCCACCGAGGGTGGCCCGTACCTCACCGATGATCCTCGTGCCGCCTTCTATGTGGGGCCGAACAAGGACGGTTCGGATTGCGCGGTCCCCGTGAGCATCCAGACGGAGAACACGGGGACGGGACAGACCGTCTACGTGGGACCGCCGTCCGGATACACGTGGGATGGAGTCACTGGCGTTGTGACCGTCGAATGGGACATAGAGGTTCCTGATCTCGATGGAGTCGGCCGAACCTTCCAGGTCTTCGAGGACGACTCAACGGCGACTATTCCGTGGTGCAACGACATCGTTGAGATCGTCCAGGCGTCCGGTGAATGGTTCTACGAACTCTTGGATCCGGATGTGACATATCCAACTGCGACAGGCGGAGGGGACATCTGCCTCATCTTCCAGAACACGACGACGGTCGACGACGGGGGAACGATCTTCACCCAGACGACAGAAACCTTCTACATCTGGAACGATCCGCTACTGGGCAGGTTCTAGGCGCCGATTACCCAGATTCCGCCGGGCCTCATCAGGCGGTAAGAGAAATACCAGGGGCACTTCGCACACCTAGTGAGCGAAGTGCCTCTTGCGCGTCCGTCTTCTGCCCATACTCAAGGCTCTCCGCCGACACTCTCGCCAAGGTGAGGATGAGAAGACCGAATTCGAAGGCATCTTGGCGCTCGGTGGCCACGGCGATCCCGTGTTCGAGAGAAGTCACAGCCTCCTCAGAGCGACCTGCCGAGTTGAGTATCGATCCACGGATTCGTGATAACAAGGGCCGGTAGTAGTCGATGTATACCGCGGGCGCGTCAGCTTCTGCATCGGCCAAGGTCTTGAGCCCTGTCTCGGGCGAACCGAATCGGCACTGTGCGTCGGCAAGATGGATCGCGGCCTCTAGCCGGAACCCACCGAGTCCGAGGGCTTCGGCTTCCTTTATGGCATCCGACAATGCTTCGATCGATTCTGTGAGGCTCCCGCGGATTCCGTACATTCGTCCCAGTAGCAGGTCTGCGAACGCGACACCCTCCGAGAAACCTGACGCTCGGTAGGTTCGGTGTGCTTCGCTCAGCGGTGCTTCGGCCTCCTCATAGAGTCCCTGGTTCACGAGTACTTCGCCGATGTTCGCGGCAGCCATGGCGGCATCGACCGTGTTTCCTACTCGAGTCGATGCTGATCGTCCCAGTTCGTAGAACTCAAGAGCCTTGTTCCAGTCTCCGTTCCAGTACGCGTACGCTCCGAGGTTCGTTGACGTCACGGCTTCCATCTCAAGGTGTCCCGATGCGCGGTACGTTTCCAACGCCTTGATCGAGTAGACAGCCCGGTCGGGTTCCCCCAGCGTCACGTGGGCGTAGTCCATGACTCGCCAAGCCCTAGCCAACGCGAGGTCGTTGCCCACTCGCTCCGCGATGACGGCTGCCTCGCGAGCAATCTGAAGTGCGAGTTTCGGTTTCTGCTGTGCTTGGCGAATGGTGGCGGCGAAGCTCATTGCGTTGGCAAGAAGCATCTCCGTTGGAGGATCGTGTCTGGTCACGAGGAGTTTCGCGGCTCGCGTCGTCTCCGCGAGCGCAAGGGGGTATGTCCCGGCACGCTCTTTCGCTCTCGCCCTCTTGAGGTACACCTCGGCGCGTGTGACCACGTCTTCGCCAGTGAGGCTTGTCGCTCGGCGGTATGCGTCGAGAGAGGCTTCGAACAGTCCTGATCGTTCGCGCACGTCACCGAGCTTGATCCAGATATCGCGCCGGTTGTCGTCGGTCACATCATCAAGGCGCTTGGCTGCTTCGAGAGCGCGTTCGTACTGCGCTGCCGCCTCCTGATTCGCGTACACGTCCATGTTGTGGTCACCGGCCACGCGGCAGTACTTCCATGCAAGTTCATGGTTTCCACCCAGGAAGAAGTGGAGGGCGAGGAGATCCGCGACGGCATCGTCCTCTCCATGTGTCCTGTCCAGTACCAAATTTCCGGCGTGCAGGTGGAGTTCCCGTCGACGACGGTAGGAGAGCCCTTCGTATGCCACGTCCCGCACGAGTGCGTGCCGGAACTGAAGGCGGTCCGAACCGTCGTCGTCGAGGAAGGCCTCGAGCATCGAGCTCGTTGCTGCATCGAGTTCGATGTCCTGCGTTTTGAGGAGATCTCGA
>JBDLIR010000445.1:0-2277 GCA_039714815.1 Actinomycetota bacterium
ACCAAGTCGTACCACTCAGCCCGCGCGCAACCTGAGTGGATCATCATGGTCTCCCCCTCCGACCTCGCTGCGCTCGGCCACCTCCCCCACTCCGTGAGGAGGGAATGAAGCGTTCCGCCTCCGCCTTCCTCACCGTGCTACGGCCTCGCTCGGACGCTTCCGGCGCCACAGGAGCATCGTGATCACACCGATGATCACCTGGGGGAAGTAGGTCGCTGCCCTCCACACCATGGTTGCAGCCAAGGCATCGTTGTTCGGGAGGCCGAACGTCGTGAGGCTTGCCGTGATGATGGCGTCTGTGGTGCCTAGACCTCCGGGTGGAACGGGAATGAACGTTGCGAGCCGGCCAAAGGAGAAGGCCGCAAAGGCTTCCACGAGCGTGATCGGCCCGTCAGACCCTCCCTGGAGAGCGACGACGGCGAGATAGAGGATCGAGAACTGGGCGAGTTGCTGACCGACGTTTGCAAGCGTGATGAGCAGCCACCGGTCGGTGACGACGTCCACGATCGAATCGCGGAAACTGACGACGCCTGCCTCTGCATCGACATCGATGTCCTTGCGGATCAAGCCTGCACCCCAACCGATGATCCTGTCACCCAAACGGCCGATCTTCCGTGCGAACACCTCGCTCCTCAAGATCAGGGCGAACACGACGATCATCGTGATCACCGCTACAGCAGCTATCGCCGTCGCTGCAACGGCCTGATCGTTGCTCTGGCCGCTCGCTGCCAGGCCGACCAGGGCGACGACAGGTAGCGACAATGTGACGAGTGTGTTCCAGACACTCGTTATGCCGATCGTGGCAGTCGTGGGCGCAGGACCGTAGCCGTAGCTCGAGAGCATCCCGTACTGGACGGCGAGTCCCCACGCCCCACCGCCCGGGATGACATTGGAGATCATGAAGGACGTCTGACGGGTATAGAACGCGGGTTTGAAACGGAGTCCGGGAAGAGCCGCCAGGTACGGAGTGACGTAGATGATGATCAGGGCGATCGTCGCTAAGACGATGAGTCCGAGTTGCCACGACTCCATGTTCTGGATCGCGATCCAAGCCTCGCCGTAGTCACCGAACTGCGGCAGAACGATCACGAACACCATGATGAGGATCAACAGGGTCAAGATCGTTGCGATGATCTGCTGCTTGCCGAATTTCGGCTTATCTGGAACGGTGTCCGGCGGCGTTTCGGCTGTCATCGCGGGCTTCCCTTTCACGGCACACGGCGGTTACATCCTGGTGCTCGAACGCTAGTGCACGACGCGATCAGACACTGACATCGCCTGGATTCGATGCTCCCGTCAACCCGGCTTCTCGGTGCGACGGTCGGACTGCGCCGACCGGATCTACCCAGGTTCGGGTAGCGTATGGGATATGACAACTCCATTCCTCGCTCAGCTTGCAGCACAGACTGAGGAGCTCCGATCGGAGGGGCTCTACAAGACGGAACGGGTGATCTCATCGCCCCAGGATGCCGTGATCACACTCCAAGACGGGTCTCAGGTCATCAACTTCTGTGCGAACAACTATCTCGGCCTCGCCGACGATGCAGACCTGATCACGACAGCGAAACACGCACTCGACTCGTACGGGTACGGCATGGCGTCGGTGAGGTTCATCTGTGGGACGCAGACCGTCCACGAGGCCCTCGAGAGTCAGATAAGTTCGTTCCTTCGCACAGAATCGACGATCCTCTACTCGTCGTGCTGGGACGCCAACGGCGGCCTGTTCGAAACCATCCTGGGCCCCGAGGACGCGATCATCTCTGATGCGCTCAACCATGCATCGATCATCGACGGTGTACGACTCTGCAAGGCGAAACGGTTCCGATATGCCAATAACGACATGGACGACCTTCGCAAGCAACTCGAAGCGGCCCGTGGCGCCCGCTACACGATGATCGCCACCGACGGTGTCTTCTCCATGGATGGGATCATCGCCGACCTCCCCGCCATCTGCGACCTCGCCGAAGAGTTCGGCGCCATGGTCATGGTCGACGACTCACATGCTGTCGGTTTCATTGGTCCGGGCGGTGGCGGAACCCCTGACTACTGGGGTGTAACCGACAGGATCGATGTGATCACAGGCACCCTCGGCAAGGCGCTCGGAGGCGCCTCGGGCGGATACACCTCAGGGCGCAAAGAGATCATCGACTGGCTCAGACAACGCTCCCGCCCCTACCTGTTCTCGAACAGCCTCGCACCGGTGATCGCCTCAACGACGATCGCAACGCTCGAGATGCTGCGGCGCTCCGGCGACCTCCGGGACCGCCTCATCGAGAA
>JBDLIR010000446.1:0-2265 GCA_039714815.1 Actinomycetota bacterium
CGTTCTCAGCGTGGAAAGGTCGTAGGACTCGAAGTCCGGTTCGGCGAGCTCCGCGATGAACATCGTCGGAACGCCGTAGAGGCTGGTGCACCGCTCCTCGGACACAGCTTCGAGGGTGGTTCTGGCCTCGAACGCATCGGATGGGAAGACCATCGTTGCCCCGTGCGTGGTGATCGCCAGATTCCCGAGCACCATCCCGAAGCAGTGGTAGAGAGGAACGGGGATGCACACACGGTCTGCTTCTGTGTATCGGCAGGTTTCCCCGACGAAGAAGCCGTTGTTGAGGATGTTGACGTGGCTGAGCGTCGCTCCCTTCGGGTACCCGGTGGTTCCCGACGTGTACTGGATGTTGATCGGGTCGTCAGGATCGAGTGTCGCTCCGATCTCGGCGATCACGGGCGATTGGACGGATTCCGCCCCGGAGAGGAAATCGGACCAGTCCTGGGAATCGACGAACACGACGTGTTCGAGATCTGGCACGGATGATCGAACCTCATCGACCATCGCGACGTAGTCCGACGTCTTGAATCGGGAAGCGGCGAACAGGCCTCGACATCCGGACTGGTTGAGCGCGTACTCCAACTCGTGTGTCCGATATGCAGGATTGATGTTCACGAGGATGACGCCGACCTGAGCGGTCGCGTATTGGATCAGGACCCACTCGGCGTTGTTGGGTGACCAAATGCCCACGCGATCGCCCTTCGTGTACCCGGCGGCAACCAGCGCACGGGCCACACGGTCCACTTCGGTTGCGAACTCGCGGTAGGTCCAGCGGATACCCTGGTGGCGGGAGACGAGGGCTTCGGCGTCTCCGTGCCGATCCACCGTTCGAGCGAGGTTCTCTCCGATCGTCTCTCGTAGGAGTGGCGTTGCGGTGTCTCCCACTGCATGACTGAGCACCGTCATCAGAGCACCTCCACAGGCCGGGAATCGATACTCAGAGATTACGTCAGTTCGGCGGCTTTGGGGGAGGCATCGAGCCGTCTGCAAGCGGGTGCGAGTGTCATGTCGTTCGTGGGTATCGTCAACCGATGATCCCGATCGTCACAGGCTTCGCCGCAGGAGGACTCCATGTCTTCTCCGGTGTCGACCATCTGGCGGCGCTGGCGCCGGCGGCCGTTGAGAATCCGCCGAAGGCAGCGAAGACGGGCCTCTACTGGGGGTTCGGCCATGGGATCGGCGTCCTCATCATCGGTGCCGTAGGGCTCGTGCTTCGCGGGTTGGTAGATCTCGAGTCATGGTCTGCTTGGGCTGAGTTCCTGGTCGGTTTCCTCCTGATCGGAATCGGCGCGTGGGCGATCGCTCGATCGCGAACGATCGAGGTGCATGACCACACCCACGACCACGATGGAAGTGCCCACCACCACATCCACACACACGATCCGAACGATCGCTCGCACCATCACGCGGCACTCGGAGTGGGCATCTTCCACGGGATGGCCGGAGGTGGGCACCTGTTCGGTGTTCTCCCTGCACTCGCTCTCCCGACGACACAGGCGGTTCTCTATCTGCTCGCATACCTGGCTGCGTCGGTGGTTGCCATGGGCTCGTTCGCCTACGGTGTCGGCGTCATTGCGGATCGGGCCGGTTTCGTCTGGATCACACGCCTGATGCTCGTTTCGGGCGTGCTCGCCGCGTTGGTCGGCGTCATGTGGATCGTCAATTCCTGGCCCTTCTGACGACCAAATCCGAATGGCCAAATCTGCCTCTTGGATACAATTCGGGTATGAAGACGTGGATGGAAACCCATGGCACGATCGCTGCGGCGGTGGCCATCGCAGCAGTGCTGACGCTGATCTTCGGAGTCATGGCGTTCCAGGCACTTCTCGGTGCTGTGGATCCCTCGCGGCTCGGGGATGAGTTCACGCGTGGCGCCCTCGCGATCGGTAGCAATGGCGGGGCATCCGGCAATGGCGGTGCTGCGCGGAACGCGTCGGCGATCATCGCCATCGTGTTCGGCATCATCGTCATCATCGCCGCTTTCATCACCGTGGGACTGGCATTCCGGCGTGACTGGGCTCGAGAAGCCGGAGTCGTCATCTTCGGACTCCTCGGGATCGTATCGATAGCGGCTTCTGGCGCCGGGCTCATGTCTAATCCCCCCGCTCCTTCCGCGTGGCTCGGCATCTTCACCGGCCTCGTGAACCTTGCCGTCGTGGCCTTCCTTCTCGCTCCGGCGACGAGTCGAGATTTCGGGTCAGTACATGCGAACAGGGCTCGAAGGTCGTTCTGAGCCCGCCTGCTACTCGTCCGTGTCCAACTTGA
>JBDLIR010000447.1:0-2265 GCA_039714815.1 Actinomycetota bacterium
TCCGTGCTCGGCGTCTAGGGTTCCCGTTGGCGGTGGTGCAGGTAGATCGGCATCATTCGGCGTCGTCGTACCACGCGAGTCGCTCCAGAAGCTTCTTCCGAGCGAGTTCGTGGGTCTCTGGTCCCCAGACCCCGTCGATCGATGCACCCGCGTCCTTCTGGAAGCTCTCAACGGCGGCAGCGACGACGCTGTCGTAGCGGGGACCGGACGAGAGGTCCCCGTATCCAAGCGCCTGAAGGACTCCACAGATGAGTCGTACCCTGGGGTCGCTGTCACCGCGATGGAACAGCAGCGGTTCGTCGGGTGGTGATGTGATTGGACGAGTCGAGATGCGGCGTTCACCGCGGGGCCTGTTGGTGTCGATGGAATCCAGGAACGCCTCTATGTCGAACGCTCCCGGATCCCAGTGACTGTTGTTCGGGACGTGTTCGTGGCCGCAGATTCCGTTGAAGTCCTCCCACTGCTGCTCGGTGAGCCTCTGAGCTGCGTTCGCGCCGTACGAACCGGTCGCTGACCACATCTGCGGATAGATGCTGAGATCGATGTCCCCGAGCACCGATGTGATCTCCTCCACGAGGCGTGCGAGCCCTTTCAGCAGGGGCTTGGGAAACTTGCCCTTGTTTCCGACGATCCCCGCGGAGTCTTGATCCCCGACATAGGTGATGCACTCGATCTGGATGCAGTGAGCGCCCATGTGGTTCGTTTCGATCGTGCCGGGGTCGTGTCTGAGAGCCGATGCGGTTCGGTCGAGCGAGATGTGCTGCCAGATTCGGACCTTCCCCGGTTCTTCGTTGGGGAGGGAGCCTGCATGGCCGACACCGATCGTGAAGTGAGGCGCAACGCTTCCCTCCCCGTACCCCGGCAGCCTTGCGGTTTCGGTGGTGTGGATCACGATCCGAGAAGGCGCATCACCTCGTCGCGGCACGCGCCCGGACTTATTCGGGTACGTCATCTTCTCCGCCATCGAAAGGAATATCGACACTGCCACACCCTCCACGTCGCCTTAGTTCAAGTCTACGCGACGGGTTCGGTGCTGGCTACGGCTTTCGCCTTCGCCGACCTCTCAGACGGGTGTCGGATCCTTGGTCACCTGGCGATCGTGCTCACGATCGCATCTACGACCTCGTCGATGCCGATATCACTCGTATCGACGATCGTCGCGTCGTCAGCCGGTTTGAGCGGCGATGCAGCCCGGGAAGAATCTGCAGTATCCCTAGCTCGGAGTGCGACTGCTATCTCGTCGATCGTGGCGCCGGACGCTTCGTCATCTCCAGCACGCCTCGCCGCTCGCACCTCAGGGCGAGCAGTCAGATAGATCTTGTGGGGAGTATCGGGGAACACGACGGTACCGATATCTCGACCCTCGACGACCGCGTTGCCTCCGTGGCGGACGACCCATCGTCGCTGGATCGCGACGATCTCGGCACGCACCTCCGGATGGGCCGACACGGCGCTCACCTTCGTCGTGACGCGGTCCGTGCGGATGGCCTCGGCAACGGACACACCATCGAGGAGAACCCCGGAAACGTCGTAGTCGATCGCGTGGGCACGGACGACCTCGAGGACGGCTCGCTCGTCACTGATATCAACGCCGGCGTCGAGTACCGCCAGTGTCGCTGCTCTGTACGTCGAACCGGTGTCGAGGTACGCAAGGCCCAAGACGTCCGCCACGGCTCGAGACACGGTGCTCTTCCCGACACCGCTCGGTCCATCGATCGCTACGACCACAGCGACTCCAGAGTTGCGTAGAAGCCCGGCCACGAGACGGAAGCGATCTCGGCGTCGGTGATGACCACCGTGTCGAGGGCTTTCGTCGCCGCAACGGCGCCAGCCATCGCGATCCGGTGGTCAGATGCTGTATCGATCGTTCCGCCGGAGAGGAATCCGGTGCCTACGACGTCGAACCCGTCGTCTCTGGGTTCGATGCCTCCTTCGAGCGCACGCAGCATCGCAACGACGGCGTCGATCCTGTCCGATTCCTTCGCTCGCAATTCGGCCGCGTCCCACACGGATGTGATCCCTTCTGCGAACGCTGCAACGACGGCAACGAGCGGGAGTTCATCGAGAGCGGATGCGACGAGGTCCCCCCTGATCGATATGCCGTGGAGATCGCGGCCTTCCACGGTCACCGTGCCGACGGGGTCTCCACCTGTCGAGCCCGTTACCTCCGCTTGGACGATGGCTCCCATTTCGTCGAGGATCTGAAGGAAGCCGAGTCGTCCAGGGTTGAGCGAAACACCAGGAGTTGTGACAGATGCGCCGCGC
>JBDLIR010000448.1:0-2243 GCA_039714815.1 Actinomycetota bacterium
CTTCCGTGTCGACCATGGGCACGAGCGCCTCGACGAACGGGATCTCCGCGCTTGCCCCGTCAGGGCGTACCACCACGAGCCTGTCCTGGGCGCCGGCAACGATCACCTCCACGACTTCACCAACAGTCGTTCCAGAGATGTCGACGGCAGAGCATCCGACGAGGTCCTCCGGCCACCACTCGCCGGCGCCGAGTTCACGACGGTCTGTGACGTCCATGACCAACTGCACACCCTTGAGCGTCTCCGCGGCGTTGCGATCTTCGATACTTGCGAAGTGGATGCGCAGATCAGTTCCCGATGAATCCACGAACTCGATGGTCAACGTCCTGGGTGGATCCTCGTTCGTATCGAATGAAGCAGCCGGAACGAGGCGGTCCACGGCGTCGTCGACGAGTCCCCGAACGACGACATCCCCGCGGATTCCGTGCGCCTTGCGCACGTAACCCACGGGGATGACGCTCGGACCTGAGTCGGTCATTTCGATGGTGTCGTGTCAGTCGAGGAAGTCGACCTCTACGGCGAGCCCTTCCTCGTCACCAGCAGCACCGGACACGTTGCGGATGGCACGCGCAACTCGTCCTCGCTTGCCGATGACACGGCCCATGTCGCTCTTTGCGGTGCGAACCTCTGCAACAACAGCGTCTGCACCGTCGGCGACGACGTTCACCTCGATCGCGTCTGCATCGTCAACGATCTCAGACACAACGTAGGTAACGACCTTCTCAACGATTTCGCCCTGGCTCATTTTTCTTCCGAACTATCAGCGGTCTCTTCTTCTTCAACCGAGGCTTCCGGCTCTGCGGCTTCAGCAACCTCGGTGGCCTCTGGAACCTCTGCGGTCTCCTCTACAACAGCGGCCTTCGGCGCCGGTGCGGCGGGTGCTTCATCGTCACCGATGGTGTGGATGTCGCCCGTGGCTACCCGGAACTGGGTCCAGGCACCGGAGATCTCGAGGAGCTTCTGAGCCCGCTCTGTTGGCTGTGCACCCGTACGGAGCCAGTACAGCGCCCGCTCGTTGTCGATCTCAACGACGGAAGGCTCCTGCTTCGGGTCGTAGAACCCGAGCTGTTCGATGTACTTGCCGTCGCGCGGCTTGCGTGAGTCCATCACGACAACGCGGTACGTCGGCTGCTTCTTCTTGCCAAGCCGCGTCAGGCGGATCTTGACTGCCATCTGGTCACCTCTTCTTGTATTGCCTCGGCATCCCGGGCATGTTGAGCCCCGGTATTGGGCTCTTCCCGGAAGACATGGCTTTCATCATCTTCTGTGCTTGTGAAAACTGTTTGAGGACGCCATTGACGTCCTGCGGCTTCGTTCCTGACCCCGCAGCTATGCGGCGCTTGCGACTGCCGTTGATCATCTTCGGGTTTCGGCGTTCCCCTGGGGTCATGGACCTGATGATCGCTTCCACACGGCCGAGTTGCTTCTCGTCCACCTGGACATCGCGCAGGGCAGAACCTGCGCCAGGGAGCATACCAACGAGCTGTTGCAATGGTCCCATCTTCTTGAGCTGCTGGAACTGCTCGAGGAAGTCTTCCAGGTCGAAAGTCGAGTCGAGCATCTTCTTCGCTGCCCGTTCGGCCTCGTCCTCGTCGTAGTTCTCCTCGGCCATCTCTATGAGTGACATGACGTCGCCCATACCGAGGATCCGCGACGCCATGCGGTCGGGATAGAACTGATCTAGATCCCCGATCGTCTCACCGGTACCGACGAACTTGATCGGCACCCCGGTGACCTCTCGTGCAGATATCGCCGCACCTCCGCGGGCGTCACCATCGATCTTCGTCATGATCAACCCGGTGATGTCGGTGTACTCGCTGAAGCCTTCCGCTACGTTGACGGCCTCCTGGCCGGTCATAGCGTCGACGACGAGGAGGGTCTCGTCGGGGTTGGACACCTTCCTGACCGCGGCAAGTTCCTTCATGAGGTCTGTGTCTATCTGCAGACGGCCCGCGGTGTCGACGATGACAACGTTTGCGCTTTCGTCCCTGGCGGCACGCATCGCCGCCTTGACGACCTTCGGCGCCTTGCTCTTGCGCTCGACGTAGACGGGCACGCCGATCTGTTTCCCGAGGGTCTCGAGCTGGTCGATCGCTGCGGGGCGCTGAAGATCCGCTGCGACGAGCATCGGCCGCTTCCCCTTGCCCTTGAGATGCTTTGCGAGTTTCGCCGCGGTCGTGGTCTTACCGGATCCCTGGAGGCCGACCATCAAGATCACGAGCGGCGGCGCTGACGGGCGCACG
>JBDLIR010000449.1:0-2232 GCA_039714815.1 Actinomycetota bacterium
CCGTTGAGGTTCTCGGCACCCAGTGGAACTGCCCGAAGTACATCACCCCGAGGTACACCAGGGAACAGGTCGATGGTGTGGTCGCACATCTCGAGGCTCGTGTCGCCGAATTGGAGGCCCAGCTCGCCTCCCTCGCTGCCGACTGACCATCGAAACCGGAGAACGGTGGCGTGGACCGATGGATGAGCAGGGGTCACCCTCGCATCCGGTAACCTGACCCGCGATGACTGAAGAACCCACCGGCAGGAACTCACCCATGACGCGACGCTTCGGCTACAGCGTCACGATCGCAATCTACGTCGTCTCGATCTGGGCAGCGTTCAACCTCGTGGACTGGGGATGGCCCCCGTTCCTCACAGACGAATGGAACGACGCTGTGCCCTATGTCGCGTTCGCGATCGGTGTGAACCTCGCCTTCACCATCACACTTCTCTTCTACGACGCCGAGTGGTACCGGAGCGCCACACAGATCGTGATGAATCTCGCGGGCCTCGTGGCAGCGGTGGTCGTGTGGCAGATCTGGCCCTTCATCTTCACGGACGGCGGCTTTCCGTGGGAGATCATCGTTCGGGTCGGACTGGCACTCGCCGTCGTCGGACCGATCGTCGGCATCATCTCAGAGGCGGTGAAGCTGGTCCGCCGCCTCTCATTCGAAGACGACCCGGTGCGCCACACCGACTAGAGACCTCCAAGCACGAAGCACCGCTGGGTAGGGTGGTTTCGTGACATCTGCCCCAACGATGCCCGCCGCTGCCAAGAGACTCGTGCATCGCTACTACACGTACTCAGGCATCTACATGCTCGCGGCGTCGATCATCTGGGGGGTCAACACCCTCTTCCTACTCGACGCGGGACTCTCGATCGCTGAAGTGTTCATCGCCAACGCCGCCTTCTCGATTGGGACGGTGCTCTTTGAGATCCCCACCGGGGTGGTCGCCGACACGATCGGGCGACGGGCGTCATTCCTCCTCTCTCTTGTCGTGCTCTCGGGATCCACGATGGCATTCGTTGTGCTCGCGAACGCGGGTGCCGGCGTCATCTCCTTCTCGGTTGCGTCGGTGTTCATCGGGCTCGGGTTCACGTTCTACTCGGGGGCGATGGAGGCTTGGCTCGTGGACGGGGTACAAGGACTCGGATACGAGGGCGAGATGGACGCAACGTTCGCGCAGTCACAGATCGTCGCGGGCGTGGCGATGCTCTTCGGAACCATCGGGGGCGGCCTTCTGGGCCAGATCGATCTCGCCCTGCCGTTCATCGTTCGGTCCATCCTGCTCGTTGTGCTTCTCGTACTGGCGTTCTTCGGGATGCATGACATCGGATTCGAACCGCGACATGTGGCGTTGAGATCCCTCCCCTCGGAAGCGAACAGGATCGCCGACGCCGGGATACGCCATGGATGGCGGTCCCGTCCGCTGAGGCTCCTCATAGTGTCGGGGGGCATCCAGATGGGTTTCTACTTCTGGGCCTGGTATGCGTGGCAGCCCTACTTCTTGGAACTCCTCGAGCGGGACGCCGTCTGGGTAGCAGGCGTTGTCGCTGCGCTGCTGTCACTCGCGATGATCGCCGGGAACAGCCTCGTGAGCTTCATGTCTCGCTACTGCGGAAGAAGGACCACGCTCCTGCTGTGGACGGCGGCAGGGTTCTCGATCGGCTCATTCGGCGTGGGCCTGGCTCCCAACTTCCCCATCGCCCTCGCATTTCTGCTCATCATCGTCCTGTCCATGGGTGTGCAGACGCCGGTGAGACAGACCTTCATCCACGCGGTAGCACCGACAGAGCAGCGGGCCACGGTCGTGTCGTTCGATTCCTTGATCTCCGGGATCGGTGGAGCCACAGGCCAGCCCGCGCTCGGCGTGTACTCCGAACGGGCCGGCTACGCAGCTGCCTATGTACTCGGGGGTGTCGTGACCGCCGTAGCAGCGCCGATCGTCATGCTTGCCAGGCGCTCCGACCCGGATGCAGACTTCTTCGAAGGAACACTTTCAGTGGAGAGTGGGGGATGCGCCCCGCACGGAATCCCGCAGATAGCGCAGGTCCACACCGCATCCAAGCCTGTGGCTCAAGGCGAATCCTGATGAATCCCGGATCCTGACGAGACTCGATGTCAAGGGGAAAGACCCGGGAGGTTCCAGAATATGACACCGAAATGGAACTGGGCCCGCGGGTAGGCTCGCCCGGATGACATCGATCAATCCCCCCACCGGGACCGTGACGTTCCTATTCACGGACATC
>JBDLIR010000450.1:0-2227 GCA_039714815.1 Actinomycetota bacterium
ACCAGTACATGTTCGTGAAGGATGTCTCGACGATCGCGGTGGGTGTGCCTCCCGACGGCGTCAGGTCGACGCGCAGGTCGATCGCGATCGCTTCGGGGTGGGTCGGGCGCAGGTACGGAAGGGGCGCAGGATCTTGAGGTTGGGCTGGGACACGGAATGGAGCGAAGGCTTCGAGCGGCACGATCCATGGAGAGATCGTGGTTGCGAACGATTTGCCGAGGAACGGCCCTAGCGGGACGTATTCCCACGCCTGGATGTCACGCGCGGACCAATCGTTCACGAGGCAGACACCGAAGATGTGATGCTCGGCGTCATCGACATCGATCCGTTCTCCGAGGCCGTGCCCTCGTCCGGTGATGAAGCCGACCTCGAGTTCGATGTCGAGCTTGTCCGAGGGGCCGAACGTGGGGCCGTTGGGCCCGCGTCGCTGTCCCGATGGTCTCGCTATCGGTGTGCCGTCAACGACCACAGTTCCTGCTCTCCCGTGATACGCGACGGGCAGGTGCTTCCAGTTGGGGAGCAACGGCTCAGCGTCGGGCCTGAACATCATCCCGACGTTGGTGGCGTGCTGGAGAGACGAGTAGAAGTCGACGTAGTCACCAACGGTGACCGGAAGGTGCAATTTCACAGCATGGTCGATGATGAGGTCGTGATCTGCACTGAACGCTCGTCCCTCAGCGTTGTCTCGCGTCAGCAGATCGGTGACATGGCTCCGCACGGCCGACCAGACTCCCCGTGACTGGCCGAGGAACCCGTTCAATGAATCAGCGCGGAACGTGGCGTGAGACAGACCGGTGTTTGCGAACAGCCCTGCGGCTTCTGCCCGGGAGAGATCGAGGATGCTGTCTCCGATCGCGATGCCGCACCTCGTGCCGTAGGCGTCCGAGAACACGCCGTAGGGGAGGTTCTGGATCGGAAAGTCCGACCCCGCCGGCACATCGACCCATGAGGTGAGGGATCCGTCGACCGTCATGTGCTCCCTCCCAGGAACGAAAGGCCTTCAAGCGCCTCGATAGGTTCGAAGAAGTCGCATGAACCGTATGCGACGAATCCCTGTGTGCGGACACGGCGCATCGCAGGACCCGGGATCGAAAGATCGCGCCAAGTGGCGAAGGCTGTCGAGATCGCGAACGCGTCGGGATCGGTGTCCGCGACGATGGTTGTCAGTTTCTCGACGCCATGTCCGGCTTCTGCGGCTGCAGCAGCAACGAGAAGGTTGACGAACCCGTGGCGCCAGACCCCGAGGTCGCTGTCGTAATGCCTGATGGGCTGGTGGAGGCCGGCGGTCGCCTTGTACGGGAGCTTTGCGTTCGTCGCTTCCAGGATGAACGAAGCAACGGTCCCGGGTTCGGGGAACATGGAAGCGACGGTTCCCCCACACCGGATCTTGACACCACCGACACGGCCGAGCTCTCCCAGAGCCTGAGCAACAGTGGAGATCTGGTCCTTGAGCGGTTCAGATGCGGCGACCTCGACGAACGGCACGACCTCGGGCTGGATCGACACGAGGGTGTCGACGAGGGCGGCGATGGATGCTGGCGCAGCGTCGAGTGGTCTGGCTTCTGCCGATGCGATGATCGCCGCTGGCTGCATCTCAACATGGAACGTCTGTGCAGCCGATGCACCTTCGCCAGGTTCTGTGTCGAGAACGACGCCTATCTCCCATGGGTCCTCGCCATCTATGAACGTCGTCGTCAGCACGCCAGCGAGCTCCTCGAGCCTCGAAGCCGGGCACAGGAACCTTCCCGCAACCCAGCGCGCATCTGAGCTTCGCGCGGCACGGTACCCCTCGACGGCGCCAGCCATATCGAGCGATGCAGGCGGGAACAGGCCGGCGTAGTCCACCAGCGCAGCAAAAGCTGCGGTTCGAGCGTCGAGGATCAACCTCATCTGCCCTCGAGCCAGGTCCAGGCGTACCCGTCGTCTTCGGAGTCTCTCGCCCCTGGGCCGAGGTCGAGCGGTCGGAACGTATCGATCATCACGGCGAGTTCCTCGGTGCCTGCCTTGCCGATGCTCGCTTCCACCGACCCCGGTTGGGGGCCGTGGGTGTGCCCCGCTGGATGGAGCGAAACCGAGCCCTGTTCGATGCCGGCCCCTTTGCGCGACATGAAATTCCCCTCGACATAGAACAGCACCTCATCTGAGTCGACGTTCGCATGGTTGTACGGTGCGGGGATCGCGTCGGGGTGATAGTCGAAGAGTCGCGGCACGAAGGAGCACACGACGA
>JBDLIR010000451.1:0-2211 GCA_039714815.1 Actinomycetota bacterium
ACCATCGTTGGTCGGCTCATCCCCCAGCTCCACCGTGACACGCTCCTGGTCCACAATCGCCGTCCTCACATGCGAGCTGAGCATGTCGGCGAGATCGTCGACGAACGGCCTCTCGAGCACTCCCGATCCGCACGGAATCACCGCGACGACACCTATCGCAGAGCCGGGTCTTCGGTCGTGGATGAGGTGATCGAGCCGGCGCACGACAGTCCGCGTCACATCGAACAGTGCGAGAGGCTCCTCGATGATGATCTGGCTGAAATCCTCTGCGGACATCCGCAGTACGGTGCAGTCGCGGATCGCTGTCACCGTGGCGGTCCGCGCGCTGCGTGTGAGCAGGGACATCTCTCCCACAAGATCTCCTTCGCCGATCTCACCCACGACGATCGACTTCCCTTCGCTGTCGAGCGTGGATGCCACGAGCCTGCCTGCAGCAACGATGTACGCGTCCCCTGGCGGTTCTCCTTCCTCGATCAGAACGTCGCCCGCGACGACCGTGAACGGCACCAGGCACGCGTGGAGTCGCTTGAGGACGGGATCACTGAGATCGCCGAACGTGGCACTGGCCTTCAGATAGCCAAGCGCATCTATCTCGCCCATTCGAGTTCTGCCTTGTGTATGCGATCGAATCGCCGCGCATGCTACAGACCGCGCAGAGGCCTTGCTGGGCCACAGAGCGAACGATTCCTGACCTCCATTCCTGCGATTCTCCGCGACAGAAGATCGAGCGTGAATACAGTTGGGGGCGCCGCGCCGTGCCGGGGTCATCTCGAACTACGAAACGCTCCGTCCAGAACAGGAGACACTGTGAACGCTGAGATTCGACAACTCGCCGACGAATACTGGGAGCACATCCTGTCGGTTGAGCCGACCGAGGCACACATGCTCGGTGACTATCGGTACATCGATCGGTTCGAGGATGCGAGTCGGGCGGCCGAGGACTCCGATGCCGCGGTCAGGCGCTCCCTCGCCCTGCAAGCGCGCGAACTCGACTCTCCCGATCTGACCTCAGCAGATCGCACAACCCTCGAAACGCTGCTCTATGACGCCGAGACGAGTGCATCGGTGTCGGAGATGCACACAGCTGAATTCGGCGTTGACCCGATCTTCGGGCCGCAGGTCACAGCGCAGGTCGTGTTCCCACAGATGTCCGTCGAAACGGCGGAACACGCGGACAAGATGCTCGACAAGTTCACCTCGTTCGCTGGTTGGGTGGATCAATCGGCCGAGAGGCTCCGCGAGGGCGTCGCAACAGGGCGCGTCAACGCTGATTTTGCCGTGACCCGAGCCCTCGAGCAGCTCGAGTCGACTCTGAACATGCCTACAGAGGAGACCGGCTTCCTGAAGGCAGCCATGCCGGACGACTACTCCGACAGCGACGCCGAGGCATGGCGCGAAAGGGCTGCAGCGATCGTCACAGACTCCGTCAATCCGGCGTTCGAGCGATACCGCGACGTCATCAGGAACGAGGTTGCTCCCGTGGCCAGGTCCGATGAGCGCGCAGGCCTCTTCGGCGTCGCAGACGGCGAACTCGCGTACTCCCGCCTCGTTGACAAGTTCACGACACTTTCCATGCAGCCGGCCGAGATACACCAGATCGGCCTCCAGCAGATCGACAAGCTCGCTGACGAGTACCGGGACATCGCCGGATCGGTCCTCAACACCACGAGCGTGGAGGACATCTTCACTGCACTGCGCGATGACCCCGCACTCCGCCACACTTCGGGTGAGGCCATCGTCCAGGCGTCCGAGGCGGCCTTTGCCAAGGCCAAAGCCGCGATGGGTGACTGGTTCGGACGCCTCCCAGAGCCTGACTGCCTCGTTCAGGAGATCAAGGACGGACCCATCGCCTTCTACTTCCCACCGGCGGTCGACGGCTCACGCGAGGGCACGTTCTTCATGAATACTGCTGAGCCGTCTTCGTGGGGCACGTTCGAGATCGAGGCGACCGCCTTCCATGAGGGGGTCCCCGGGCATCACCTCCAAGCGGCGATCGCCCAAGAGCTCGGCGACACCATCCCCGCTCTTCAGCGCCACTCGTTCATCTCGGCCTACGGCGAGGGGTGGGGTCTGTACACCGAGCGCCTCGCCGATGAGATGGGCCTCTATGGGTCGGAGCTCGACAGGATCGGGATGCTGCAGCTGGACTCCATACGAGCATGCCGCTTGGTCGTCGACACCGGCATGCACGCGCTCGGGTGGTCACGCCAG
>JBDLIR010000452.1:0-2207 GCA_039714815.1 Actinomycetota bacterium
GTCCAGCAGCCCGGTTCGGGCACGACGCCACGTTTCTCATGGCGATCTGGTTCCTGGCGATCACCAACGTTGCCGGGGTATATCGATGGAGTCAGGCGGTTGGATGGGGCGTGTTCGCTGTCGGAGCCCTGGTGTTGGCCGGGGTGCTGACCGTGGCACCGGGTGCGGCGAACGTGTTGATGGTTGCAACCGTGGCCCTTCTCGTCGCCTCAGACACATGGCTCCGTCGCCGGGGCAGGGCCTCGAGTTCCTGGTACACGGTGAGCCTCGCGGCGATCGTTGCCGGTACGGCCATGTTCCTGCTTGGCAGGACGGGGGCACCGCTGTGCGATCCGGATTCGCTGCTCCAGGGCCATAGTCTGTGGCACGTGTTCGCGGCCGTCGCACTCGGTGCGTACTTCGTTGCGACGAGCCGCTGGAGAGAGACAGAGAGCGAGGGTACGGGGTCATGAGATCACCGACGTACAGCGACGTCGTCGACGCTGCTGAGCGAATCAACCCGTACGTTCACCGTACACCCGTGTTCACGAGCAGGTTCTTCGACGACGTCGTCGGCGCCGAGATCTTCTTCAAGGCCGAGAACCTCCAGAAGGTCGGTGCATTCAAAGCGAGAGGTGCTACCAACGCCGTGCTGGCGCTTTCAGATGCCGACGCCGAACGCGGCATCGTGACGCATTCGTCGGGGAACCACGGTCAGGCTGTCGCGTACGCAGCAGGCATCCGCTCGATCCCTGCAGTAGTTGTCATGCCTGATCACGCACCCCGGGTGAAGATCGATGCGGTGGCCGCGTATGGCGCAGAGATCGTGCTCTGTGCGCAGGCCGAAAGAGAGTCCACGCTTCGAAGAATCCAGAGCGAGTCAGGGGCTGTCGTCATCCATCCTTTCGACGACCCCGACGTGATCGCAGGGCAAGGAACGGCATCGTTGGAGTTCGTCGAGCAGGTCGAGGGCCTCGAGACCATTGTCACACCGATCGGTGGAGGCGGTCTTCTGTCCGGTGCCTCGCTGGTTGGCGAGCGCTACGGGATCGAGGTTGTCGGAGCGGAGCCTGAGATCGTTGACGATGCGTACCGGTCTCTTCGCGACGGAGTCCGATACGGCCCAACCGGTCAACTGAGCGTCGGAGATGGGCTGCTCACCGGGATCGGTGAACTCGCCTTTGAGATCCTCCGATCCCACTCGCGCCATGTCCTCACGGTATCAGAGGAGGAGATCGTCGACATGGTATCGGTCGTCGCCACGAGGATGAAGTTGCTGATCGAACCCTCTGCCGCTACAGCGGTCGCTGCCGTGGTGCGCTACCGGCCACGGTTCGCCGCCAGACGCGTCGGCATCATCATCTCCGGCGGAAACATGTCCCTCGACGGGTTCGCTGTCTCAAGCGATCGTTGACAGGTCGGTGAGAGCCAACGCCAGGCGGTTGCGAGCTTCTACGAGATTGCGCGATGACCGCACCTCACGTTCGCGAGCTTGCATGAGGCTTGCAGAGTCGTGCGTCTGGGACTCGGCGCTGCGATAAGCGAAACGCGACTCTGCCCTGGCATCGAGGGCGGTGCGCGTGGAGTGCAGTGCATCCACCGTGTTACGGGCGGCCTGGGCCGACCGCTGGTCCGGTGCTGCGGCCTCGAGCGCGTAGAGGGAGTCGCTTGCAACGGACATGCGCCGGTTGAGTTCCTGCCAGGTTTCGGCTTTCGAAGTTCCCGCCGAGGTACCGACCGCTGTCACGTTGTCGTACTGGGCATTGCCCCGCCACACAGCCATGTCCTCACCCATCGCGTCGTAGAGCCACCTGGCTGAGGCGT
The DNA here is from genome assembly GCA_039714815.1 of Actinomycetota bacterium. Classification (GTDB taxonomy): domain Bacteria; phylum Actinomycetota; class Acidimicrobiia; order Spongiisociales; family UBA5794; genus JAMBLL01. The sequence continues at coordinate 1,804 of JBDLIR010000452.1, forward strand.
ACCCCTCTCTGGCGTGATCCTTCCAGCTCTTGGATGGGGCGATCGTTGCGACCGCTTTCTCCTTGGAACCCTTGGTGGCGAACACCACTACCAGGATGAGTATCCCGAGGCCGACGATGATGAGGATCCACCACGGCGCGTTCGACCGATCGACGTCATCGGGTGCTGTGGTGTCCGCAGGCGCTGTTGTGTCGGCAGGCAGAGTCGTGTCTGGTGCGACGGTCGTCGACTGGGCCATTGCAGAGAAGGACTGACTCGCCCCTACTGCTGTGAAGAAGATGGTGCTCAGCACGAAGACGGCGACGATGCGCTTCACGATGTTCCTTTCGAGTGGCTTCAAAGGGAGCATAGGCACGGTCGTGCCCGGCAGGTATACAATGGGGATCGAACTGAGAAAGGACCTC
>JBDLIR010000453.1:0-2203 GCA_039714815.1 Actinomycetota bacterium
CTGCTATCGGGACGGTCATCGAAGCCCAGATCGAAGTCGGCAGGGGGCCTGTTGCAACGGTTGTCGTACAGCGCGGAACGCTGAAGAAGGGCGACGCCCTCGTTGCCGGCCCTGTGTGGGGCAGGGTGCGTGCGATGTTCAACGATGCCGGCGAACAGGTGCGCGAGGCAGGCCCTTCGACACCGGTCGTCGTCATGGGCTGGGATGAGATCCCGACGGCGGGCGACATGTTCGAAGTTGTCAAGAATGACCGGATCGCCAGGAAGACTGCGCAGACGAAGATCGACGACATCCGTGCGCATGAACTCATCGTCCCGAGTGCGACGGACAGGCTCGGGCACCTGCTCGAGCAACTGCGGACTCAAGACCACTCAGAGCTCAGGATCATCGTCAAGACGGATACCCATGGTTCGCTCGAGGCGATCAAGGAATCCGTCGGGAAGATCGATCGTGCGGATGGCCACGTCGCCATCGTGCACGCCGGCGTTGGCGGGATCACGACGAACGATGTGACGCTTGCGGAAGCATCAGGTGCGATCATCTACGGGTTCAACGCCCGCCCAGACACCTCCGCACGTGCCGCCGCAAAGGACTCTGCGATCGATATCCGCACGTTCTCTATCATCTACGAACTGCTCGACGATGTCGAGTTCCTGCTCGTCGGTGAACTCCACCCCGAAGAGGTGGAGAAGTTCCTAGGCGTTGCCGAGGTTCGTCAGGTCTTCCGTGCCCCGAAGCTCGGCCTCGTCGCCGGTTCGTACGTCACGGAGGGCTCGATCAACCGTAACGCCAGAGCACGCCTCGTGCGTGATGGTGTGGTTGTCTATGACGGCCGGATCGTTTCGCTTCGCCGGTTCAAGGACGATGTTCAGAGCGTTGCCACAGGCTACGAATGCGGCATCGGGCTTGCAAAGTTCAAGGACATCAAGGAAGGCGACACGATCGAGTCCTACGAGGTCAACGAGATCGCACGGACCTGATCAGAGCCCAGACAGGCGTTGGAACGGGAGGACTGAGCAGTGGCGCGAAGACGTAGCCCTCGGATGCGGAAGGTCAACGAACTCATCCGCGAGGTCGTTGCGGACGCCGTCGTCGATCTCAAGGACCCGAGGATCGGATTCCTCACGATCACCGGTGCCGAGACAAGCCCCGATCTGCGCCACGCGGTGATCTACTACTCCGTGCTTGGAACGGAGGAGGAGAAGTCAGACACCGCAGAGGCACTGGATCATGCGTCGTCGCGGATCCAGCGGGCCATCGGTTCAGAGACCAGGCTCCGATACACACCGAAGCTCGAGTTCCGTGTTGATCCATCCATCGATGAGGGGCTCCGCATCTCCGAGATTCTGGCTGAGATGCACGACGAGAGAGACGATCTAGGCGACCAGGACGACGCGCGGGAGCCTGACGCAGATGGCTGAGCGGAGCGTATCGGTCGCGGACATCGCGTCAGTCCTGTCAGGTGCGACGTCTATCGGCGTCGTCGGGCACGTCGGCCCTGACGGTGACGCACTCGGGTCCATGATCGCACTGGCACTTGCAGCCCGTGACGCAGGCATCTCGGCTGTGGCTTCGTTCGATGAGCCGTTTGTTGTGCCAGAGGAGATGTCGTTTCTCGATACCTCGGTCCTGGTACCGCCCTCTGAATTCCCTGAGACACTCGATGTGGCGGTTGTGGTAGACACCTCGGTCCCACACCGAGTGGGATCGCTCGCACCGAAGCTCGATGCAGCGGGCCAGCTCGTGGTGATCGACCATCACCTGTCGAACGGTGAATGGGGCGACCATGTGCTCATCGACCGCACGGCGGCCGCTGCGGCAGAACTCGTGTACGCGCTCATCATGGAACTCGGATGGGACATGTCGTTGGATGTGGCGACGGCCCTCTACACGGGCATCGTCACCGACACAGGCCGCTTCCAGTATTCGTCGACGTCACCACGTACCCACGAGATCGCAGCGCACCTCCTCGAGCACGGCGTACATCCGGACATCATCGGGCAGAAGCTGTTCGAGGAGGCGTCCTTCGGCTACTACAGCGTGGTGTCTCGCGTCCTTGAACGTGCGACGCTCGATGCGGACCACCGGTTCGTGTGGTCGCTGATGTCGAACGAAGACCTCGATCATGCAGGGATCTCCGCGCACGAAACCGATGGCCTGATCGACCTCGTCCGGATGGCCCGCGGTACGGAGGTTGCGTGTC
>JBDLIR010000454.1:0-2201 GCA_039714815.1 Actinomycetota bacterium
CTCGTACCCGAACGCAGGAATCCTTCCTTGTCTGCATCGAGGATCGCCACGAGGGCGACTTCGGGCAGATCGAGGCCTTCACGGAGAAGGTTCACACCGATGAGGGCGTCGTATTCACCGAGACGCAGATCCCGCAGGATCTGCACACGTTCGAGCGTGTCGATGTCGGAATGCAGGTAGCGCGCCCTCACCCCCATCTCGAGGAGGAAGTCAGACAGGTCCTCTGCCATCTTCTTCGTCAGCGTCGTCACGAGCACCCTCTGATCGTTCGCGGCGGCGTTCTGGATCTCGCCGACGAGGTCGTCGATCTGGCCCTTCGTCGGGCGAACGATCACCTCGGGGTCGACAAGACCCGTCGGCCGGATGACCTGCTCAACCACCTGCGTCGATTCCCGCATCTCCCAGTCACGCGGTGTGGCCGACAGCAGGACCGCCTGGTCGACCTTGTCGTACCACTCTTCAAAGGTGAGTGGCCGGTTGTCGAGAGCTGACGGCAGGCGGAAACCGTGTTCGATCAGGACCTCCTTGCGAGACCTGTCTCCTGCGTACTGGCCGTTGATCTGGGGGACGCTCACATGGCTCTCATCGAGCACCATCAAGAAGTCATCTGGGAAGTAGTCGAGCAGCGTGAACGGCGCCTCACCCGGTTGCCTCCCGTCGAGGTAACGCGAGTAGTTCTCGATGCCAGAGCAGTAGCCGACCTCTCGCATCATCTCGATGTCGTACCGGGTGCGCATGCGCAGACGCTGGGCTTCGAGCATCTTGCCTCTCGACTCGAGATCGTGAAGATGGCTCTGCAGCTCGACCTGGATTCCGCTGATCGCCCTATCAAGGATCTCCTGGGACGTGACATAGTGTGTCGCGGGGTACACCCAGGCTTGATCCATCTCCTCAATGACCTCACCGGTGATCGGGTTCATCCGCGAGATCCGCTCGACCTCATCGCCCCAGTACTCGACGCGGGTGATGGTCTCGTCGTACGTGGGGAATACCTCGAGAGTGTCTCCCTTCACCCTGAACGTACCCCGAGTGAGATTGACTTCGTTGCGGTCGTACTGGATATTGACAAGCCGTTTGATCGCCTCGTCGAGAGGGAACTCGACACCGTTGACGAGGCGGAGCAGCTGACCCTCGTAATGCTCGGGGGATCCGAGCCCGTAGATGGCAGACACCGATGCAACGATGATGACATCGCGGCGCGTCAGCAACGCCGCGGTCGCCGCATGGCGGAGGCGGTCGATCTCATCGTTGACGGTCGACTCCTTCTCGATGTACGTGTCGGTCTGGGCGATGTAGGCCTCAGGCTGGTAGTAGTCGTAGTAGGACACGAAGTACTCGACCCGGTTGTGCGGGAAGAACTGCCGGAACTCGTTCGCGAGTTGGGCGGCGAGAGCCTTGTTGGGTGCGAGCACCAGAGTGGGCTTCTGGACCTGCTCGATCGTCCAGGCGATCGTCGCAGACTTGCCGCTCCCGGTGATCCCGAGAAGCGTCTGGAAGCGGTCCCCACGCTCGATACCTTCCACGAGGTGAGCGATCGCCTCGGGTTGGTCGCCACTTGGAGAGAAGTCGGAGACGACCTCGAACGGCCGCGACTCAGCCATCGCCGAGAACCTCGTCAATCAGTGCATGGACCGCGACGGCGGTCATGTCCCAGTCCCCGGAATTGTCGATCACACGATCGGCCCAGGCAACCCACAGTGTGTCGACCGGTTGATGCCTCATCCGCCTGCGTACGTCATCCCGGCTCGCTCCGCGCACAACTGCCCGATCCTCACGAACGTGTGCGTCTGCAACGACAGCTACTCGCACGTATGGCTCCTGTGCCAGAACCTTCATCACCGGTACTTCAACCACGACGGGCGCCGTGGCAGCCTCGATGCGCTGGTGAAGCGTGTCACCGATAGCCGGATGGGTGATCGACTCGAGTTTCGCCAACGCATCGGGATCGGCGAAAACGATCCGGGCGAGGGTTGTGCGATCGACGACACCACCTTGAACGGCATCTGGCCAAGCAGCACGAACAGCAGCGATCGCACCGGCGTCGTGCTCGAGCACATCGTGACCCACCGTGTCTGCTTCGATTACCTCGAAGCCGCGTTCGGCAAACACCGCAGCAACCCGCGACTTTCCGGCACCGATGCCGCCCCCCAGAAGGAGAACAGGATGTTGAACGCCGTCAGAAGTCGTGGTCATGCCACGAC
>JBDLIR010000455.1:0-2194 GCA_039714815.1 Actinomycetota bacterium
GATGCCAGATGCCAGATGCCAGATGCCAGATGCCAGATGCCAGATGCCAGATGCCAGATGCCAGATGCCAGATGCCAGATGCCAGATGCCAGATGCCAGCGAAGCATCGCGCGTCATGCTTTCTGGAAGCGAGCGTAGCGAGCGATCTGGTATCTGGTTTCTGTAAGCGAGCCTGCGAGCGATCTGCGAGCGCAGCGAGCCCGCGAGCGATCTGCGAGCGCAGCGAGCCCGCGAGCGATCTGCGAGCTCTGCGAGCCTACACTTTGGCGCGATGCCCAACGCTCCTTCACCATCGGTCACTGTCGTGATCCCTGTCCACAACGAGTCCGTCTACCTCCCCCAGGCACTTCCCCGGCTGTTCGCCGAGATGGAAGACGTCAACGCCGATGTGCAGGTGCTGATCGCCGAGAACGGGTCGACGGACAACACCGCAGACCTCGTGCGCGAGGCGATGCGAACGTATCCCTCGCTCGGCCTGCTCGAACTGCCTGTCCCCGACTACGGGGCTGCGATGCGAGAGGGGTTCATGCGGGCGTCGAGCGATTGGGTCGCGAACTTCGACATCGACTACTTCTCCGGCGAATTCCTCAACGACGCTCTCAGCCACGCGGATTCCGCAGACATCGTGCTTGCGTCCAAACGCGTCGAAGGGGCAGATGACCGGCGCGGCGGCATGCGGATCTTCGCTACCTGGGTGTTCAACCAGATCCTGCGGGTTGTCCTGTCATCAGGTGTGTCAGACACGCACGGGATGAAACTCGTCCGCAAGAACGTCGTCGATACGGTTGCCCCGGATGTCATCTCCACCACCGACCTGTTCGACACCGAACTCGTCGTGCGTGCGGAGCGGGCAGGTTTTCGCATTCAAGAGCTTCCTGCATCCGTCGAGGAGCTCCGGGATGCGAAGTCGAGTTTGGTGAAGCGAGTGCCGCGCACGCTCAAGGGTGTGTGGAGGATCAGAAGAGACCTGAAGAACGGCTGAGGCAAGTTCTCCGTAAGTCGTAAATCGTAAATCGTAAATCGTGAGGGGGAACCCTCACCACATCGTTTACGGTCTACGGTCTTCCGTCTTCCGATTCTTGCTGATGGCTGATGGCTGATGGCTGATGGCTGTCGGCTGCCGCCTGATGGCTGTCGGCTGTTGGCTGTCGGCTGTCGGCTGTCAGCTGATTCTGCTTCAATGCCCGGCCGAACACGAGATCGCGGTAACTTGCAAGTTTGGGCAGGATGAGGAGTCCCGCCGCGACCAGCAGTGCGACGTTCTCACCGATCCGGCTCAGTGGGCCGAACAACTCCTCCGCAAGCCAGATCATGGCGACGGAAGCGAAGTACGCCACGATGTTGATTCCGAAAAAGGCGACGGTCTCTCTCCCGGATACATGGCCGTCAACGAGGGAGAAGGTCCATCTCCTGTTGATGAGGTACGACAAGAACGTGGTGATCGTGAACGCCACGGTGATCGCGACGAACCACGAGAAGCCCGCCCAGCGCACAGCGTTGAAGAGAATGAACGTGGCGACTGTGTTGAAGACGCCAACGGTCGCGACCTTCATCGCTTGTACGACGCTCTCTCTGTTAGCAAACGTCTTGAGGTAGCTCTTCACGCCGATGCCTTCCGTCGACGCCTCGCGATGACCGCGAAGGCGCCAAAGCCGATGATCGTGACAGCCGTGATCGCAAGCCCGAGGTTCTCCACCCACCGGTTGGCGAACGACATCGTGACGTTCTCGGAATCAGGTACAACGACCATCAGCGAGGGTGCTGCCCTGTACACGCCTTCACCGCCGTCGACGGTCCAATTCGGGAAGTACGAGACCTTCACGAGGTGGGGAACCCCGGGGGCATCGGTCTCAAACGACAGGCTCATGTCCTCGAACTCCGTGATCTGTGCGGTGCCCGTTTCGGGATACGGCGTGAGAGTGTCGAGGCGTTCATCGACCGACGTCACACGCCTCCATTCTGAAGGGCCGTCTTCGACGAGCCAGACGTCGAGGTTGTCAACGTCGTCGTACCACTCGAGCGCCGCATCGACGAAGTCGGCTTCACCCGCCCATACGACAGGCTCGAACGTCGCGACGTCGACCCTGTCGGCATCAGGCAAGGCGAAGATCGTCCACGGTGCAGGCTCAGCGAGTACCTCGAGGCCGTAGTCCTTCGCCGCCGTGGTCGCTTCCTCGGTGAACGACACGTAGTA
>JBDLIR010000456.1:0-2187 GCA_039714815.1 Actinomycetota bacterium
CAGGCAGTCCTCGACTCGCTTGAGAACGTTGTCGTGCCACCGGTCATCGAGCGGCAGGCAGAGTTGCAGGATCTCGTGAACCTGCAGATCGAGCGGGCGGCCGCCGGCGAACTCAGCGCGCAGGAAGCGCTTGACGAAGCTGCCGCAGGCATCGAGGAACTCCTCGAGTAAGCGCACGTATCGTTCGGGTTGGGTCGGTGTTCGTCCTTGTTCACCGGCCCAACCCCATGCGCTCTGGGAGGAACCGATGAGCGACTTCTTTCGGCATGTTCCCGAAGGCAACCACAATCCGTACGAACCAACCCCGTGGTCGAGGAACCCCCTCGTGCCCACGACTCGCGATCCGATCCACATCGGAGCCGCTGTTGCAGGGGGTTCCAGCGATGTTCAACTCGAATGGGTATCAGGCGACGGTGGCACAGCGACGACGCCGCTTGAGCGTCAGGACGATGATTGGCACTGCGTGATCGGTCCGATGAGCCAGTCCGGCAAGTACCGATTCGTTGGTGTTGACGAAGGTGGGACGAAACGAACCTCAGATTGGTTCGAGGTGCCGATCGTGGATTGGGCATCACAGGCACGCATCACGGTTGACGAGTCAGACGCGGGAAGCGAGGTATTCGACCTACGAATCGAAGCCTCAGACCTTGACTCCCCCGGCCGTCGTGACCACCAGTCCGCACCGACACCAATCAGCCATCTCCTAGACGGGCTGTCCGTAGACGTCGGCATCACCGACGGATCACCAAGCCATCTGCGCGTCTCATGGACGCTCGGGTCAGATGAGGCCATCTTCGGCACAGGCGAACGATTCGACTCGCTCAACCAACGTGGACACACACCGGACGTTCGTGTTTATGAGCAGTACAAAAGGCAAGGCTCGAGAACGTATCTTCCCATTCCCTGGATCCTGTCCTCGCTGGGCTACGGGGTCTCATTCGAGACTTCCGAACGAGTCAGGTTCGACATCGGCCATACGGACGCTGACAGGATCACCGTCGAGGTGCCGTCTTCGACGCTTGATGTACGCATCTTCGTTGGCTCACCGGCACGGGTACTCGCGCTTTACGCCAACGACGTTGGCAGACCGCCGACGCTGCCCGCCTGGGTGTACGGACCGTGGATGTCCGGTAACGAGTGGGACAGGCAATCCCGCGTGCGCGAGGTCGTGGACAAGACACTCAGCGAAGGAATACCCGCCACCGTGCTCGTCATAGAAGCTTGGTCCGATGAGACGACCTTCTACGTGTTCAACGACACCGAGTACACCACCACGCCAGGGGATCTCGCCGTCAAAGCAAGCGACATGGCGCACACGGGACGATGGCCCGACCCCAAAGCGATGATCGATTCATTGCACGACAACGACATCCGGGTGCTGCTGTGGCAGATCCCCGTACTCAAAGAGGTCTCAGATCACTCTCAACACGACAACGATGTCGCCTACGCATCCAGCAGCGGCTTCTGTGTCAAGACCGAAGACGGATCTGATTACCGCAACCGCGGATGGTGGTTCCCCGGAAGCCGCATCATCGATTTCACCAACCCGGACGCCAAGGACTGGTGGCTCGCCAAGCGCCGCTATCTGGTCGAAGCCCTCGGCATCGACGGCTTCAAGACCGACGGAGGTGAACACCTCTGGGGTGCCGATGTGCGAACGCACGATGGCCGTCGGGGTGACGCGGCCGCCAACGAATACCCGCTGCACTACCTGGCTGCGTATCACGAACTCCTCGAGGAACGGCAACCAGAACAGCTCCTCACGTTCTCCAGAGCTGGTTTCACAGGCGCACAGGCACTGCCCGCCCACTGGGCTGGTGACGAAGACTCGACATGGGAGGCCTTGCAGGCGTCCCTGACAGCAGGCCTGTCCGCCGCCACTTCAGGGATCACATACTGGACGTGGGACCTTGGAGGATTCTCCGGTCCCCTGCCGACAGCCGAGCTCTACAAGAGGAGCGCCGCCTTCGCTGCGTTCTGTCCCCTCATGCAATACCACTCTGAGCACAACGAACACCAGGAACCACTCGCGGATCGAACCCCCTGGAATGTCGCCAAACAGACCAACGACCCCACAGTCGTCGACGATTACCGCTTCTATGCGCGGCTGCGGATGAACCTCATCCCCTACCTCTACACATCCGGAGCATCCTCATCTCGCGGTGGGCTCCCGATCATGCGACCCAT
>JBDLIR010000457.1:0-2182 GCA_039714815.1 Actinomycetota bacterium
GCTGCATGGGCGCCCGATGGTCGCTCGGTGACACTCGAGACGATCGCACTGTCCACGCTCCACCAGGAGGGCCAGCATCAGATCATGGCGAACGCCTCTTACGTGTCCCCCGAGTCGCCTCCGCCGTACGCCGCTCAGTTCGCAGAGGTCGAGGTGGATATCGAAACCGGCCAGGTCACGGTCACCGATCTCGTGATGGCGGTCGACTGCGGCGTCCCGATCAACCCGGTCACCGCCGCGGGGCAGGTCGAGGGCGGCATGGTGCAGGCACTCGGGTATGGCCACTGTGAGGAGATGGCCTACGACGCCGAAGGCCGCATGATCAACGCTGAGTTCGGCCCCTACAAGATCTATCGATCCGACGAGATGCCCCGTCTCGAAGCGATCCTCGTCCAGACGATGGAGGCGAGCGGCCCGTTCGGTGCCAAGGCCATAGCCGAGATCCCGAAGGACGGCGTGGCCCCAGCGATGCGCAACGCCATCGCCGACGCCACCGGTGTCCGGATCAACGACATCCCGTTCACGCCCGAGCGTGTCTGGCGGGCGCTGCAGGACGCGTGAACAACGCAGCCCATCGGGTGCTCCTCGAGGAGTTGACTGCCGCCGTCCGTGCCGGCCGCTGCGTTGCGACGGCGACCGTCGTCGAAACCTCAGGATCCGTTCCTCGAAGGCCGGGAGCGAAGATGCTGGTGCTCGATGACGGTGCGACGTCGGGCACGATCGGTGGAGGGAAAGTCGAGGCACTCGTCATCAGCGACGCTCTCGACGCCATCGCAACAGGAGACACCCGTCTCACCACGTACAAGCTGCAGGAACCGCTCAGGGGCGACCCTGGCGTTTGCGGCGGAACCATGACCATTGCATTGGAGCCCTACATGCCACCCCCCACCGTCTTCGTCATCGGCGCCGGCCATGTCGGACGCGCCGTCATCGACCTCGCCCACTGGCTCGGCTACCGCACCGTTGCCGTCGACGACAGAGCAGACCTCGTCACGACCGAGGCACTGCCGAACGCCGACGTGCTATTCGCAGGCAACGTCGCCGCTGCTGTCGAGGCGCACCCGATCACTGCCGACACATCCGTGATCGTCGTGACCCGTAGTTTCGAGATGGATGCACAGATCGTGCCGCTGATCCTTTCGACGCCTGCGCGCTACATCGGGGTGATGGGGAGCGCTCGCCGCTGGTCCTCAACACGTGACGCACTTGGAGGAGCCGACATCTCCGATGACGACCTGGCACGCATCCACGCACCGATCGGCCTCGAGATCGGCGCCGAGTCAGTCGAGGAGATCGCCGTGTCCATCATGTCCGAGGTCATCGCAACATCGGGACCCGCTGGCCGTGCCTGACGTCACCGATCACGTCATCGTCGTGCGCGGGGGCGGCGACATCGGGTCTGGCGTTATCTGGAGATTGCGGCGTGTCGGCTTTCGGGTGGTCGTCACCGAACTCGAACGACCGCTTACGATCCGACGGACCGTGGCGTTCTCGACGGCTGTGACCGAAGGATCGATCACCATCGAAGGCATCGACGGCGTACACGTGGCAACGCCGATCGAGGCGCTCGACGTGGCTGCAACAGGCTCGGTTCCCGTGCTCATCTCCCCAGATCTTCCTGATGTCGGGGCGTCGGTCGTTGTCGATGCCAGGCTCGCAAAACGCAACCTGGGAACATCGCGCGGCCAGGCGCCGTTCGTCGTCGCGCTTGGCCCGGGCTTCAGCGCCGGCGACGATTGCGACGCGATCGTCGAGACGATGCGAGGGCATGACCTCGGCAGGGTCATTTGGGACGGGTCGGCGGCACCGAATACCGGCGTGCCCGGCATGATCGGAGGGGAGTCTGGCAAACGGGTGATCCACGCGGCGCACAACGGCGCCCTCAGCTGGGACGTCAGGTTCGGAGACGTCGTCAACGAGGGACACCAACTCGGCCGTATCGACGACACACCTGTCTGTTCCAAGATCACGGGGACCGTAAGGGGCCTGCTCACAGACGGTCCTGTCACGAGGGGCCTCAAGATCGCCGATGTCGACCCCCGCTTCGACCCGAGCGCGGTGGGCCGGGTGTCGGACAAGTCCCTGTCTGTCGGCGGGGGTGTGCTCGAAGCGGTCCTCGTGTGGCACGACAGCCAGCGGCGATGACGGCCTCGCTGGCAGATCGGTTCGGCTTCGGACACCA
>JBDLIR010000458.1:0-2181 GCA_039714815.1 Actinomycetota bacterium
AACGCAGCCAACATCATCATGAAGAACCTCATGGACTTCTCCGTAGGTGGAATCACCTACTGGGCATTCGGATTCGCTCTGGCCTACGGGGGATCCTCACTCGGAGGGTTCATCGGCTACGGGGACAGCTGGCTCTTCAGCGATCCGACCAGGTCAAGCGAATGGTTCTTCCAGGTCGTATTCGCAGCGACTGCAGCGACCATCATCTCGGGAGCGGTCGCAGGCAGGGTCAAGTTCTCCGCGTATCTCGTGTACACACCGTTCATCACCGGGTTGATCTACCCGATCGTGACGCACTGGGTGTGGGGAGGCGGCTGGCTGGCATCGATCGGATTCTTCGACTTCGCAGGATCCGGTGTCGTCCACATGCTCGGAGGAACCGCCGCATTCGTTGGAGCCTTCATCGTGGGCCCACGCCTCGGCAAGTTCGGCTCCGATGGTAAGCCGCGGGCGATCCCTGGCCACTCTGTGACGCTCGGTGCACTCGGTGTATTCATCCTCTGGTTCGGCTGGTACGGATTCAACGCGGGTTCGACACTCGCTGCGGTCGGACAGGACATCGCGACACCTGCCGTCACCACAACACTTGCAGCGTGTGCGGGTGCCCTCGGAGCCATGCTCACCGCATGGGTCATCACAGGGAAGCCAGACGTCGGGTACTCCCTCAATGGCGTCCTCGCAGGTCTCGTGGGGATCACGGCAGGCACGGCAAGCGTCTCGTTCGGTGCAGCGATCGTCATCGGGGCGATAGCCGGTGTGATCATGGTGTTCAGCGTCCTGGGCATCGAGCGCATAGGCGTGGACGACCCTGTGGGTGCGATCTCCGTCCATGGGGCCGCCGGACTGTGGGGCCTCATCGCCGTTGCCCTCTTCAGCGGCGATGCATCCCTGCCAATCCAGCTCGTCGGTGCGACCGCCATCATCGCCTGGACGTTCGGAACGTCGTTCGCCGTGTTCAAGGTGATCGATCTGACGATGGGCATGAGAGTCTCACCTGATGAGGAGATCGTCGGCCTCGACCGGTCCGAGCACGGCGGAGACGCCTACCCCGAATTCGTGTTCCAGGAGCAGGTGGCAGATGCTCAGGATCTCGACCCGGTCGGTAGCTAACCGGCAGCGCATCGATCACCGGCGGACAGTGTGGGCTCCCGCGTAAACATGCGGGAACCCACACTGTCCGCATTAGCGTCACATGACTATGAAGATCCTTGCACTTGCCACCGTACTCGCCCTTTCCGCTACCGCATGCTCGAGCGGAACGTCCGGCCCGGACACACTCGTCGGCCAATGGGACGTCGCATCGATCGCAGACAGCTCGGGTAACCCGGCACCTCCTGTTGCGGGCACAACGCTGACAGCCAACATCACCGACGCCGGGGTCAGTGGATCGAGTGGCTGCAACAACTACATGGGCGGTGTCGTCATCGACGGATCATCCGTGTCGTTCGGGCCGCTGTCAGGAACACTCATGGCATGCTTCGAAACCGAGGTGATGGACCAGGAGCAGAACTTCGTCATCCTGCTCCAAACCGTGGACTCATGGGAAGGAACCTCCGAGGGAATCGACCTGAAGACCGATGGCGACACCGTCATCCAACTCGTCGCTGCCGATACCAACCTCTCTGGATCATCGTGGGATGTCATTGCGGTGAACAATCAGACCGGCGGTGTGCAGTCCGTCGTCATCGACTCGGGCCCGACGCTCCTCTTTGACGACGAAACCGGGGTCTCCGGCTCGACGGGATGCAACAACTTCTTCGGGATCTACTTGACCGACGGAGACACGATCGAGTTCTCCGGCCTCGGTGCGACCGAGATGTACTGTGAGGACACCGCCGACCAGGAAGCGTGGATGATGGCTGCGCTCACCGACGCAGCGACCTACAGCATCAACTCCCAGACCCTCGAACTGTTCGACGCCGACGGAAGCCGTCTGCTGACAGCGAGTCGATAGGACGGTTCACGGTCGGAAGGCGGAGGGCGGAGGTCGGAAGGGGAGACCACGATGATCCGCTGAGCTTGTGTGCGAGCTGAGTGGTACGACCTGGTTTCCCCCTCTGTCTCGTTCCTCGACATCTCCCCCGTCCGGAGAGCCGGGGGAGAGAAGCGGAAAGCGGAAAGCGGAACTCGTCACGCCCAAAGGGTCGGGCGATCGCGAACCGTGCCGAAATCGAGTTCGTC
>JBDLIR010000459.1:0-2180 GCA_039714815.1 Actinomycetota bacterium
TCTCGCTCGCCAGGAGCCTGCGACCCGATGTGTGCCTGTTCGATATCCGCATGCCCGAGATGGACGGTCTCGCAGCGACCCGTGAACTCGCAGGACCAGACGTGGACGATCCAATGGCGATCGTCATCATCACGACGTTCGATCTCGACGAATACGTCCACGGCGCGCTCAAGGCTGGTGCGCGCGGGTTCCTGCTCAAGGACGCAGGGCCCGAGCTCCTCGTACAGGCGATCCACGCAGCCGCTGACGGCGACGCCCTCATCGCGCCAAGCGTGACGGCGCGTCTCTTATCGACCTTTGCGCACTCTGGCGACAGGGCTGAACCGTTCCAGCCGGCCTGGCCTCTGACCGAGCGCGAGGAAGAGGTGCTGCTCACCGTTGCACGGGGTCACACGAACGCCGAGATCGGCGAGGAGCTCCACATCAGTCTCGGCACGGTCAAGACCCATCTCGCAAGCCTCATGACGAAGCTCGAAGCCCGCAACCGGGTGGAACTCGCGATCTGGGCATACGAAACCGACCGCGTCTGAATCAGGGTCTACGCCCGGGTCAGCGCAGCACGTGGATGTTGCGCTCCTCGCAGATCCGGTGCAGCTCATCGGGCCACACCGTGACGCTCACCTCTCCGATGTGCGCCTTGCGCAGCAGGTACATGTAGGTGCGCGACTGGCCGATGCCGCCACCGATGCTGAGCGGGATCTCGTCGCCCAGGATCGCCTGGTGATAGGGCAGGGCAAGGTCGTCGCCCAGTCCCGCCATCTTCATCTGCTGAACGAGTGAATCCTTGGTGACCCGTATCCCCATCGATGTGAGTTCGTGGCGGCGTCGGGTGACAGGGTTCCAGACGAGAATGTCGCCGTTGAGCCCGTGTCTGAGCTTGCCATCGACGTTCGTCTCGGTGATCCAGTCGTCGTAGTCCGCAGCCCGCATCTCATGGGGGTAGCCGTCTTCGAGCGGCCACCCGATGCCGATGATGAACACGGCGGGGTGTTCCTGGATCAGCTTCGTCTCGCGTTGTTTGCGGGGCAGATCCGGATACATCGCAAGCAGGTCCTCGGCGTGGATGAACTCGAGCTCCTCCGGGATCGGCGGGTACCCGTCCGAAAGCGCCGGGTACATCTCGGTGACGATTCGTCCGGCGTCGACGAGGACGCTCCAGATCTTGCGCACGGTGTCCTTGAGGTAGTCGAGCGTCCGATCCTCGGAGCTGATCCTGCGTTCCCAGTCCCACTGGTCCACGTAGGCGCTGTGGTCATGGTCCAAGAAGTAGTCCTTGCGTACCGCCTTCATGTCGGTGTTGATCCCCTCACCGACGTCGCAGCCGAACTGGGCGAGGGCCGTGCGCTTCCACTTCGTTGCGGCCTGCACGACCTGGGTGACGATGGGCTCGTCAAGACCGAGGCCGGCAGGGAACTCCACAGGTGTGCGCGATCCATCGCGGTCGAGCATGTCATTGACGCCGCTCTCACGCGAGACGATGAGCGGCACCTGCACCATCTGCAGATTCAGCTCCCGCGACAGGCCCTCTTCGATGGCGCTCTTTGCCGCAAAGAGCGCATCCATGGTCTCCATCGGGCTCAGCGCCGACTGGTAGTCCGTCGGGAGTACCTCGGCAACCTTCTCGTAGGTACTGATCCCTGGTCCAGCTAGGTCGGCAGTCTTGTCGTTCATCGTTGGATCGCTCCTCTCACCATGTACACGAATCGACACGCTGTCAGTGGAATTGCGGCCCGCGATGCCTCAGTCTCGTGCACGGTAACTGGCGATCCTCGCCCCCCTCATCATGCACTTCGGAACACCTGACCGTGCGATCGATTGCACCGCACGTCGCTCTGCCGCCGACGATGCCAATTCTAGACCACCCACAGCACGCGGGATTGCCGTGGCGGGAAGGTGCTACGGAACTCGACGTTGCGATCGTCGGCCACACCGCCTGTCTGTTCTGGCGAACATCACCAGACCCCGATGCCGATCTCAACGCTCCCTGACCCGAATTGTTCGCTGTGCCGTACATTCCGCGTGACTTGGATGGAAGGGACGACAACTCGACTCGACAACGAGATCCGCAGGCGGATGGGAACGCTGCGGTCCTAGCCGGCTGAGCGAGCAGGCTACGGTGACGACAGGACGCCGCGAACCGCTTCGACGAGAACGTCGACCACCCCGGCTGTCTCGGAGAT
>JBDLIR010000460.1:0-2170 GCA_039714815.1 Actinomycetota bacterium
TGGCGTTGTTCGCGCATCATGTGGTTTCCGAAGGGAGCGTTCATGATCATCGCGATCGGCGTACTCGCAGCCGCTTGCTCCGATGCCTCCCCGACACCCTCCGCCGGCGGGTCGCCACCATCGGAGACCACCGGGCTCGCTCCCCCCGTCGATGAGCAGGTGCAGCCTCCCGACGTGGACACATCCCTCCACAGTGTCCCGCTCGATGAGATCTATTTCGATACATTCGACGGTGGCTCCATCACCCTTGCTGATTCGACACCAGAGATCCGTGAGGCGCTCCTCGATGCGATCCCGCCTATCGATGACCCGACCTATGGCCCACCGGAGCAGGGCGACTGGCTGGACCCCTCCGATCTCGTCCTCGGCTACGAAGGCACGGATAGCGCGTACGCGTACCCGTTCAAGATCCTCAACTTCCACGAGATCGTCAACGAGGAGATCGACGGAGTCCCGATTCTCGTGAGCTATTGCCCCCTGTGCCGTAGCGCCATCGTGTACGACAGGCGGTTGGACGGCATGGAGTTGGAGTTCTCGAACACGAGCGCCCTCCACGAGTCCGACCTCGTCATGGTCGACCGCACGACAGGCTCGTACTGGTGGCAGGTTGCGGGTTCGGCGATCGTCGGCCCGCTGACCGGCACCTCACTCGAAACCCTCCCTTCGACGGTTGCGACCTGGAGCGATTGGAAGCGGATCCATCCAGATACGGTGGTTCTCACGCGAGACACGGGGTTTGCACGGCCCTACGCGTCTGACTCGTTCAGCACCTACGCCGACTACGTCGCATCAGGCCAGTTCGCATTCCCGGTCAGCCCGGCATCTCTCGATGATCGCTTGCCGCCTGCAACACTCGTCGTGGCGGTGACCATCGGAGATACGGTGCGTGCCTATCCGGTCGATGACCTGGCCGCCCCGATCAACGACACGGTCGCCGGCACACCGATCGTGATCCTGCCGACCGACGGTGGAGGTGGCACGTTCAGCCCCATCGTCAATGGTGAGACCCTTACCTTCGATCGACGCAGGACCGACCTCGTCGACACGGCGACCGGAACCACATGGACAGCGAACGGCGTCGGTGTCGACGGCGAACTCACTGGTGTATCGCTCGTGCCGATACCGAGCCGCACGACGTTCTGGTTCGCCATCGTGGGCGCATTCCCCCGGGTCGAGGTCTTCACCGCACCGTAACTGCCCGTCATCAACGACGCCGAGGTCAGCGAGATCGTTGAACTCTCGTCAGCGTCGGCCGGCAAGGGCGATCGCGATCGAGAGCACGATCGTGAGCACCAGGGAACCGACGATGGAGATGTTCCACCTGAAAAAGAACTTCAACGCGATGAGAACGCCGACAAAAATCACAAGCCGCTTGAACGCCTCGTTTGCCATCATTTTCTTCACTATCGCGTGGCTCCCGGGGGTATGCTCGTGCTATGAGTGAACCATACCCACCGCGCCAATCGTCTGAGCGCGACATGCTGATCGCGTTCTTGAACTACCAGCGCGCCGTGCTCATCGACAAGGCATCAGGGCTCACCGACGAGCAACTCCACACCGCGGTTGCGCCATCGAGCCTCACACTCGGCGCGCTGATCAACCACATGGCCCTCGTCGAGGACGATTGGTTCACCTCCGACTTCGCTGGGGAGCCAATGCCAGAGCCCTGGGCGAGCGCACCGTGGGGTGACGACAGGGACTGGGAGTTCACAAGCGCACCGGACGTTCCGACGGAGGAGCTCTTTGCCCGCTACCGCGAAGCCATAGCACGGAGCGATGCGATCCTCGATGACGTCGATGACCTCGCCGCGCTCTCACAGCGACTTCATCCCGACGGTGAGGCATGGTCGATGCGGTGGATCCTGATCCATATGATCGAGGAGACCGCGCGGCATTGCGGGCACGCTGACTTCATCCGTGAATCACTCGACGGATCCGTTGGCGACTTCAGGCCCACAGAGAGCTAGTTGAGTGCCCGATCGAGGTCTGCCACGATGTCATCGACCGTCTCGAGTCCGACGGAGACCCGAATCAGACCATCCGTGATTCCTGACGAAGCCCGCTCATCGGGGTCGACGAGCCGATGCGTCATCGAGGCAGGGTGTTCGACGAGTGTGTCGATGTTGCCAAGGCTGACCGCAAGAGTGGCAAGTTCGACGCGGTCCAGGAA
>JBDLIR010000461.1:0-2168 GCA_039714815.1 Actinomycetota bacterium
CGATCTCCGCTTTCCGAATTTCGAATTCCGATTTCCGTCTGTGTTCTGTGTTCTGTGCTCTGCTGACGGCTTCCTTCGTGGTACGTACTACGTAATACGAAGAGACGCGGATACGTGAGTGCTCATTCTCCGTCCCTATCCGCGCCTCTTCCAAGTACCAAATACCAAGTATTCTCTACCCCATGGAGTTCAAACGATATGCAGATGCAGTCCCTTTCGAGTTCGGGGACTTCGAACTGAGAGAACTCACCCCTGATGCGTTCGACCTTGCGTCGTTCGCTGAGGTCATCGTACCGATAGGCGTGGATCGCCCGTCACGGGTCTCTGGCAAGGATCACCGCATCTATCTGTGCCTCCAGGGTGACATCGAGTTCACCGTTGAGGATGCCGTGATCCACCTCACGAGAGGTGATGTGTTGCACATCGACAAGGGAGAGATGTACGGATTCCACAACGGTGGCTACGAGGAAGGCCGGTTGCTCCTGCTCCGAGTCCCCGGCCCAACGATGCCCGGTTCAGCGCACGTGTGATCACACGCCGGCCGCTCCATGCATGACGGCCAGCATGGAGAGGCCCCCGCCGAATGACGGGTATCTCGGACAGGAAGTGGGGGCACTTCAGTGAGGCCCGGGGAGTTTTCATGTACGTCGTCACCCAGGGCAGGCACGACCCGGATCCGCGGCGTAGCGGTGCCGTACACTCGTAGGGCCATGCGAATCGCCGTATTCAGTTCCAAGCCCCACGACGAACGGTTCCTCACGGCCGCCGCCGAGGAGAGCGAACTGGAACTCGTTTTCTTCGAAGCACGGCTGTCGCGCTCGACGGTGGCGCTTGCGGACGGATTCGACGCCGTGTGCGCATTCGTCAACGACGATCTCGACGCCGCCGTCCTGCTGCGGCTCAGAGACCACGGTGTGGGGTTGGTCGCCCTCCGCAGCGCAGGGTTCAACAATGTCGATCTCGAGGTCGCTGCAAGTCTCGACCTCACCGTGGCACGCGTCCCCGCGTACTCTCCGCAGTCGGTCGCCGAGCACACGGTGGCGTTGATGCTCGCACTGGATCGGAAGATCCACCGTGCCCATGCAAGGGTGCGGGAGGGCAACTTCGCCCTCCACGGCCTGCTCGGCTTCGACATTGGCGCCCGTACCGTCGGCATCGTCGGTACCGGAAAGATCGGCGTCACGGTCGCTGGCCTGCTGTCTGGCTTTGGTTGTCGCCTGGTGGCCTACGACGTTGTCGAGAATCCCGATGCCAGGGCTCTCGGCGTCGAGTACCTCTCCTTAGAGGGCCTGTTCAGGGAGGCCGACGTGATCACCCTCCACGCCCCTTTGACGCCAGAGACACACCACATGGTCGACGCCTCAGCCATCGCGGCCATGAAGACGGGTGTCATGTTGATCAACACCAGCCGTGGGGCACTGATCGATACGGGGGCAGTCATCGAGAGCCTCAAGACCGGCAGGATCGGCCACCTCGGGTTGGATGTGTACGAGGAGGAGGGCGATCTCTTCTTCGAGGATCTCTCCGATATGGTGATCCAGGACGATGTCTTCTCGCGGCTGCTGACCTTCCCGAACGTGCTCATCACAGGCCATCAAGCCTTCTTCACCGAAGAAGCCCTGTCGGCGATCGCCGAAACAACGATCGAGAACATCTGTGCTTTCCAACGGGGAGAAACGTCCGGCAACGAACTGTGACATCACCGCTACTGATGGGTTGGTTCACACGGTTGGCGATGCCGAGGACGGTTCCGAGAATGGCTCCCAACCTGGCTCCCACAGCTGAGCGGGGTACTCGGCGACAACGCTTCACCTGGACCCGCCCCTCTGGAACTCCGGCGCACTACACGGGACGTCCGTACCAACAACGAAGGTGCGGACCTTGGTTGACTTGTCTAGAATAGTATTCTAGAATCATGTTCTAATGACCATCCAGAAGAGAGCTGAGCCGCGTCGACAAGCGATCCTCCAAGCGGCGCTGGAGTCCTTCGCCGACACCGGATACGACGCCACCTCGATCGAGGAGATCTGCCGTCTCTCGGGTTCGAGCGTCGGTAGCTTCTACCACCACTTCGGCAGCAAGGAGGGCATCGCCGCTGCCCTCTACGAGGAGGGAATCATTGCCTACCAAGAGGGACTCCTCGAACCGCTCGCCGCCGGGGGACCCGT
>JBDLIR010000462.1:0-2164 GCA_039714815.1 Actinomycetota bacterium
AGCGAGGGACAAGGCTCAGGAGCCTCCGTGGCGTTTGAACGGCCCGAGCGGAGCGGGACTCGAGAGCGCATCGGCGCCCACGACGAGCGAAGCGAGGAGTGGGCGCTACTGGGATCGAACCAGTGGCCTCTGCCGTGTGAAGGCAGCGCTCTCCCGCTGAGCTAAGCGCCCGGGACCGCGGGGAGTATACGTCGGATAGGTGCCTGGTCAGTCTCGCCCGCGGCGTGGCCGGGCTCCGATAGCATGCGGCTCACTATGAACATTCACGCGTTCGAAAACATCGTCGACGAAGTGGTGCGGTCGCTACCTCCCGGCATCACATCCCGCTTCGACAACGTGACGATCGAAGTCGCCTCACGGCCAGGTCCCGACCACGACCCTTCCGGCAGCGGGCTGCTCGGCATCTACGAAGGGATACCACTGTCAGAGCGCGGTGTCGACTACTTCGCGGCAGTGCCGGATCGCATCATCATCTTCTACCGGCCCCATATGGAGTTGGGCCTCAGCGGCGACGATCTCCGAGACGAGGTGCGCACAACCGTGCTGCATGAGATCGGCCACCATCTCGGGATCAGCGATGAACGCCTCACCGAAATCGGCTGGGGCTGATCACTACCAGCTTCGGTATGATGGTGCTAATGGCGAAGCGAGGAGCACCATGGACGACCTGATTGCAGAGATCCAGGAGAGAACCAACCTGTCGAGGGAGAAGGTCCTCGAGGTGGTAACGATCGTTACCGACTTCATGAAAGAGAAGCTGCCGGAAGAACTCGTCGAGAGCATTTCGAACTATCTCGGCGAAGCTGGCGAGAAGACCGTCGCCGCGGCGGGTTCTGCCGCAGGGATGGCGACCGGCGCGGCCCAAACAGCGAAGACTGTTGCCGCCGGTGCGACGGGGAAGGCCGTCGAAACGGCAACTGCGGCGTTCTCAAAGGCGACCGATACTGTTGCTGGAGTCGTCAAGTCGAACGACGAAGAGGCGTAACCGCACTTGTCGGTACCTGGCGCGCACAGAGGGGCCCGTTGGCCGAAGGATCGCGGACCCTTTGTCGCGCTCATCGACGCATCCAGCCGTATCGAAGAGAAACTGATCAACGATTGGCTCGACGAAGTATGTGAAACTTGCCCGGATCCGCTTGTGCGTTTTGCGGTTCCGCCAAGTCGAAGACGACGACCCTTCGCTACGGTCAACCCTTTGCTGAGCGAGCGGCTCGCACGAGAAGACGATCCGTTGTGTGTCCCCATCAGAGTGGCGTGGCTTGCACCCGAACGCGACGGCGTCCGCAAGGTCCGCCTCATCGACGTGCTCAAGCCAGGCGACCCTCGTGACCCCAACCCGGTGCAGCAGAACTACATCCTCAAGCGCCAGCCCGATCGATGCAGGATCGTTGTTGGTGCCGCTGCCCGCAGGAGCAACCTCGAGAAGCGGTGGAGCGAGCCGACGGGCCGGGGTCCAGCCGACGGGACATCGCTTGGTGAGTTCGTCGCGATCCAGGCTTGGCTCGCTCTTGAGCGCGCCGAACGCGCCATCCGAGGCCAGCGATACAAGGTGCCGGCGTTCCTCAGGGAAGATCTCTTCTGGAGTCGGCCGTTCCAATCCGGTGTCGGCAGGCTCGCCAAGGAGAGCGGTAGGCCTGTCGGGCGCATGGAGATGCGCACGAAACGCTACCTCAAGGAGATCGCGGCCCAGCACTCGCCGTACGTGATCGATGTCGTGAACGGCATCGTTGCGAAGCTGATCACCACCGCACATCAGAGTGTCGAGTACTCAATCGAAGACCTCCTCAGTGTCTATACCGAAGCTGGAGATCATCCGATCGTCTTCCTGCCGTCGCACAAATCCAATTTCGATCACCTGGTCTTCGAGCACGTCCTGTACGAGAACATGCTTCCGCTCAACCATACGGCTGGCGGCATCAACATGAACTTCCTCCTCGTCGGCCCGCTCCTGCGACGGTCCGGGATCTTCTTCATCCGGCGGTCCTTCAAGGACAACGAGCCTTACAAGTTCGTTCTCCGTCAGTACCTCGACTATCTCCTCGAGAAACGCTTCACCCTCGAGTGGTTTATCGAGGGCGGCAGATCACGCAGCGGCAAGCTCAGAGAGCCCCAGCTCGGCATGCTGGCGTATGTCACGGATTCGTACCAGGGCGACATCGTCTGC
>JBDLIR010000463.1:0-2164 GCA_039714815.1 Actinomycetota bacterium
CGAGCACGCGTGCATCATCGCCGACGGCCTTCACGATCGCATCGCCGACAGCCACCGAGCGGTCGATCTCAAGAGCGATCAGTTCGCCGTACGGCGGGAACAGCGATGCGCGACGTTCGGTCATGAGGCTGTCGAGGAACGGCCCGGAGCGTCCCGAGCGGAGTGCCTCGACGATGGGCTGGTCGACCGCCGCGGTCTGGATCACCATGCGTTTCCCCTTGCCTTTGCTCACGAGCTGGGCGAGGCGCACGAGGAGCCGGAACGCATCCTCGGATGCCCGATATGTGGGCGCATGGGCCATGCCGTCGATGTCGACCGCAACCGATAGCGACATCTCGGCGCATCCGATGAGGTCCCGTTCGGAACCGACGGTCACGAGTCTGCCGTCACCCGCTTCGCCGACGTTATCACCGACCGTCCGCGCTATCGCATCGCGGACGGATCCGATCCCAGCCCCGAGAGCTTCGAAGTGGTCCCTTCCACACTTTGTGCAAGCGCCGAGTTTGGTGCCGCAACGCCGGCATTCGTTCTTGCGCGACGCGGCGGTATCGCAGACAGAGCAACGTCTGAGTTCACCACAGGCGATACATCGGAAAGCAGGCGCGTACCCGCGAGACGGGACGAGTACGAACACGTTCTCGCGCCGGCGAACCGCAGCGGAGATCGCGGTGGTGGTCCGTTCCAGGATCACCGTTCGTGATGGAGGCTCGTGGGAGCGATCAACGACCTCGACCAGTGGCCACTGCCTCCCTGGTGGCGATTGCACGACCGCACCGAGGGCGACCGTCTCGAGTGTGGGAACCGGCCCGATGAAGGTGAGATCGAATTTTTCGCGTTGGGAGCGGGCGATGAGGACTTCCCGAACACCGAGTGTCGGTGTCGAAGGGGACTTCATGACCCTGCGCCCGTCTTCGACCACTACGGCGGCCGCCAGACGTGCGACCGGCCAGAGCATCGTCTCTCTCGTTCCCACGAGGAGCGTGGGTGGCCTGTTCGCAGCCCTCCCCCACGAGCGCGTCGCATCCTTGGCCTCTGATGCAGAAGTAGCGAGAACGACAGGCTCTCCGTAGACGGCACGCAACCCTGACGCCATTGCATCGGCTTCCTGAACGCTTGGGACGATGACGAGCGCGCTTTCATCTCGCGAGAGAGCTCCTTTGACCGCTTTGACGACATGCTCGAGATGGCTGCGGGGATCGGAGATGATCACGGTGACCGCAGGATCGGATGCGTTGCGCCGGGCAACTTCTTGGGATGCCAACCGTGGCACGTTCGCAGGGATCGTCCGCTTCAGGACCGTTGACATCGGAGAGACGTAGTGCGTCGCAGCCCACCTCAGAACGGGAAGCGTTCGATCGTCGAAACTTGGAACCGTGCCGGTGACGCCGTTGAGCGGCAAGAGCTTGCGATCTGGTGGAGCTTCGTACACCGCGGTCACGAACCCCTTCATGCGGCGGCCAGACACCTTGATGCGCACTCTGGATCCGACGGCGACCTCCATGTCGTCGGGGATCAGGTACGTGAAGCCGTCATCAACAGCGAACGACGGAATGTCCGGGACGACCTGGCACGCCTTCACGGTCGCGGGATGCTCCCGCGTACTTCGACCACCTTGTCCCAGATTGCATTGGCGACATCGACCTTGGCCATGAGCGGGAGATGCTCGAGATCTCGCCCGGGCGTGACGATAGCGACCTCGTTCGCATCCGATCCGAAGCCGGAACCCTCGATTGCGACGTCGTTCGCCACGAGGAGGTCGACGTTCTTGCGTACCGCTTTGTCCATGGCCGCGGCCAACGAACCAACCTCCGCTGCGAACCCGACGAGGTACGGGCGTGGATTCGACTCGTGCACGCCCTTGAGCACGTCAGGGGTCGGTTCGAGTTCGATGTCAGGGATGCCGTCGGCCCTGCGCAACTTCTCGCCGCCAGGCTGGACAGGGCGGAAGTCAGCCACCGCAGCCGCCATCACGGCGATCGATGACGTGGGGGCGTACGACCATGCAGCTTCGGCCATCTCACCGGCTGATTCAACCGGAATGAAATCGATCCCTGCCAGATCGTCGGGTGCGGGTGCCGCCGACACGAGCACGACCTTTGCGCCTCGATCGACGGCAGTTCGTGCCAGGGCATTCCCCATCCTGCCGCTCGAACGATTGCCGATG
>JBDLIR010000464.1:0-2162 GCA_039714815.1 Actinomycetota bacterium
CACGGTGGGTCGCAGAGTGTTGATGGTCCTGGTGGGCATCGCCTTGATGACACCGGTGTTCGCCCCGGCCGCCGTCGGCGTCGAGGCCGATGACGAACCGACCGCGACGGTCGTCGTACTCGTCGATCTTTCAGGAAGTCTGCGGCAACGCGACATCGCCGATGAGATAAGGGCGGCCGGTGTCATGAACACGGTGCCGGGCATCGACCTGTACGTGATCGGCTTCGCAAGCGAGGGATCCCTCCCTGCCACGGTCGTTGTGTGTGAACCCGGCGACGACCTGACCGAGTGCACCGCAGCTCTCGGACCGCGCTCGAACTCCCAGGGAAACGATACGGACCACGCCGCCGCGCTCGAAGCGGCTGCGGAGGTGCTTGGCCCGGCCGGTTCAGATGATTCTCCACCGAGGATCGTGCTCCTTCTGACCGATGGCGAGTTCGACCCCAGTGGAAGCGGCAACCCCACAGCAGACGAACTCGCCGGCCTCAGTGACGCTCTTGACTCACTGCGAGCATCCGATACGTCGGTGTGGCCGCTCGGATTCGGGAGAGCGACGAAGGCAGAACTCGACGCTCTGGCCGTCGCCGCACCTGGATCATGCAAGGAAGCGAGGGGGGTCCTCGTCAGCGGGTCGGAGGAGATCCCCACAGCCTTGAGCAAGATCATCGGGCAGGCCAATTGCGCCGAGACGGTCAGAGGCGACCAACTGGTCGTTCGTCCGGATACGGGTCTGGTTGTCGTCACCTACGGTGAGGACGAACTGCCAGACGCGACGGTGACGGTGCTCACAGACTCGCGAGACCGTGGAACGTTCGACTGCGTCTTCGACGACGTCGCAGGCGTGTGGACCTGTGAGATCCCAACGGAGTCCCTCGGGGCAGGGAAATGGAAGCTGGAACCGCCGCCGAGGCAGTACCCGACGCCCTACCAGCAACAAGCGACGACGCCTGAGACCACGACGACAACGGTGACGACTCCTTCCACGACCACCAGTTCGATCGCCGAAACCACAACGACTCAACCGCTGCCCTCAACGACCGTGGCCACGGAGGCCGTGTCCGCAAGCGGAGAAAGCGGAGGCTTCCCCTGGGCGGTCATCGTCCTCGGCCTCATCGGACTGGCCGGCGTAGGCGGCGCGGCGCTATGGAGCAGGCGCAACTGACCAGCACCACAGCTACCTCGCCGCGGCTATATCGATCAGTCAGCGGTCTCGATGTCGAGGGCCAGGACGATGAACTGGGTGAACTGGAACGCCGAGAAGTTGTTGTCACTGACGATCACCAGGCTCTGACGTCCATCGGGCAGGACCGGACCGAACGTCATGCCTTCGATGTTGTCGATAGGGATGCCGAGATCGTCGAAGGCGAAGATCATGTCCTTGGACACGGGTATGAGTGGGATCGGTGATCCACCGTCGTACAAGGCATCGACCGCCAGGACGTCGGTTGCCCCCTCGTTGGACGTCTCAAAGATCTTGACAACGTTGCCGGTGCCGCCGCCCAGGACTCCACCCACTGAGAACGATCGTTCCATGACCAGAGTCGTGCCGACGTTGTCGATCGGGAGAACCTCGACGATGCCATTGACACCGAAGATCGCAGACGGCTCTGCCCACGGGTTGACCTCATAGACGAACTCGGACACCGGCCGCTGCCTGGGCACATCGAACGTGAGGATGCGCGCAAGGCTGGAGTTGTCGAACGTCGACTTCGGGCCGTCCTGGAACAGCGCACCTTCACCTGCAGTGACCAGACTGTGCATGTCCGGCGTCAGATTGAGGCTCTCGAAGGACAGGTTCTGGCGCACGCCCCAGTCGACACCGTTTGGGATGTACTTGTCGGGAATCGGCAACGCTGCGGTGGAGACACCATTGAGGTTGTAGCGACGGATGAACGGGTCGAGAATCGGATCAGTGAAGATATTGCCTTCAGACGACACGAACAACTGTCCGTTCCTCGCCAGGACGAGGCCCTCCGGATCGAGGCCACCGGGGGCGAACGGTGTCCTGTTGCGCTCGAACATGGTCTTTACGTCCACGAACGTGACGTCCCCATCGTCGAGTGTCCCATCCGAGACATCGATATCAAGCGTGTAGTACCGCACCGGATCACCTGATGTGCGATTGCCCTGGTCATCGGAAAGCGAGTAGTAGACGTGCCGCT
>JBDLIR010000465.1:0-2145 GCA_039714815.1 Actinomycetota bacterium
GAGGAGAGTACCAAACGCAGCCGACAGCTCACAGCTCACAGCTCACAGCCGTCAGCCGTCAGCCGTCAGCGGAAGAGCCGTTCTCCGACTGTGATCCGTGTTCTGCTCTCTTCCCCTGTCGGCTGTCAGCTGTGAGCTGTAAGCTGATCCCCATGTCCCGAATGCCAAAAGATATGCGCCAGCTCATGGAGCAGGCCCAGCAGATGCAGCAACAGATGATGGCGGCCCAAGAGGCTCTCGCCGCAAAGACCTATGAAGGCACAGCAGGCGGCGGCGTCGTCAAGGCTGTGATCCAGGGCACCGGAGAGGTGATCTCGGTCACGTTCGACCCGGATGTTCTCGATCCCGACGATCCCGAGATGGCGGGCGATCTCGTCGTGGCAGCGCTGAATCAGGCGTTCGCCGCCATGAGTGCCGACGCTGACGCCTCCATGGGTGGTATGCCTGGGGGAGCAGGGCTTGGCGGTATGCTCGGCTGATGTTCGAGCCCCCAGTCCAGCGACTCATCGATGAACTGTCCCGTTTGCCAGGCATCGGTGTCAAGAGTGCCCAACGCCTGGCGTTCCATCTCCTCAACGCAGAAGAAGCCGACGCTCGTCGCTTGTCCGATGCGATCAACGACATGCGTTCGTCCGTACATCTGTGTGCTCGCTGTTTCAACGTGACCGCCGACGTCGAGTGCTCTATCTGCTCCGACCTCAGAAGGGACACGAAACTCGTATGCGTCGTCGAACGTGTCCAGGACATCCCCGTCATCGAGCGGACACAGGAATTCCGCGGCCGATACCACGTACTCGGCGGCGCAATCTCACCGATCGCCGGAATCGGCCCCGAGCAGTTGAGGATGAAAGAACTGCTCGGACGCATCGATGACGAAGGGATCGAGGAGGTCATCGCCGCTACGAACCCAACGCTCGAAGGTGACACGACAGCTCTGTATCTGGCACGCCTGCTCAAACCGCTCGGTGTGACGGTGTCCAGGCTCGCTTCGGGCCTGCCCGTCGGCGGTGACATCGACTACGCCGATGAGATCACGCTGGGAAGGGCCCTCACAGGCCGCCAGGAACTCTGATGCGAATCGCCCTTGTTGAGCCCTACTACGGGGGTTCGCACCGGGCATGGGCTGACGGGTACGCAGCGTCGTCCCGTCATGACGTATCTCTCATCACCCACGATGCCCGGTTCTGGAAGTGGCGGATGCACGGCGGGTTCTTCACGCTTGCAGAGCAACTCGCCGACGACATAGCGCTCAGCGGTGTGCCGGATGTCATCCTTGCCTCGACGATGATGAACGTGTCTGCGTTTGCGGGCGCCGTCCGCAAGACCGCTGCCGGTGTGCCGATCGCCGCATACGTTCACGAGAGTCAGTTCACGTATCCGCTGTCGCCCGCCGATCGAGTCGACTTCACCTACAAGATGATGAACTGGGCAAGTGTCGCGACCGCGGACCTTGTGATCTTCAACTCGGCGTACCACCGCGATGTGTTCCGAGTTGAGGCGAAGACGTTCCTGAACTCCTTCCCCGAGCACAAGCATGTCGGCAGGGTCGATCGTGTGATCGATGCCTCGATCGTGCTGCCCGTAGGCGTGGACCTGTCCCCGTTTCGTGGGATCCAAGCGTCTGGACCTCGGTCACCGCTGGTCGTGTGGAACCAACGCTGGGAGCACGACAAGGGTCCAGATGAACTCAAGGCGATACTTGGAGCGTTGATCGATGCCGATGTCGACTTCTCCGTGGCGATGTGCGGCGAGGTGTTCGTGTCCGTCCCACCCGAGTTCGCAGAGATCACAGGCATGCTCGGCGAGCGTCTCGTCCACGCTGGATGGTTGGAGCGCGATGCCTACGTCGACCTTCTTGGGCGCAGCGCGGTTGTTCTGTCGACTGCCCACCAGGAGTTCTTCGGCATAGGCGTCGTCGAGGCCATCGCAGCAGGTGCTCACCCCGTGCTGCCAGACAGGCTCGTCTATCCCGAGCGGGTGGCTCAACTCGAGGCGGACCCGGCCAGCATCCTGTACTCGACGACCGATGACGCCGTGGCACTCATCCCCTCAGCGCTCGTCAACCCGCCAGACCCCGGCATCATGGAAGCCACCCACCAATACGACTGGAACGTCGTGGCCCCCCAGTACGACGCCGTCCTCGAA
>JBDLIR010000466.1:0-2141 GCA_039714815.1 Actinomycetota bacterium
CCCGAAGCTCGCCGGATACCGCGATATCGTCTTCGGCAAGGCGCTGGACGAGCAGGCCGAACCTATCCCTTCGGCAAGCGCCAGTCGGTAAGGCGCCTCCGGCTTCTCCTCAGCAGTTGTCCGTGAAGTGACAGCCGTTCGCCTCCAGATAGGCCACCCACTCTTCTGCGTACCCGGCGCGAAGGAGTCCGAATTTCCTGGCCTCATTGAGCGATGTCCATGACGGCGATGTCCTTGATCGACAGTTCCTCCCATGTGCGGAGTCGGAGGAGCTCCCGGTCGATCGGTCTGAGTTTGGATCCCGCCGTATGGAACGGGGACGATCCCATCGACCATTCCGTGCCGGCTACGCCGATCGGGAGGATTTCCTTCTCCAACGGCTCACACGAAAGAGATCTCGGACCGCGGCGATGCCGGCAGACGGCTTGACCGTCGATGTGAAGTCGTAGTCCAGGATGACGGGGGCTTCGACGATTCTCGCTCCCTGGTCATTCAGACGGCACAGGAGTTCGAGATCGAAGGCGAATCCTTCGGAGTCGCATTGGCTCGCGACATCCGCCATGACATCCCTGCGGAATGCCTTCATGCCGGTCTGGGTGTCACCGAGATCGAGTCCGACGAGGAGGCGTGTGAGCAGTCGGAACACTCGGCTCAGAACACGGCGGAGCCATGGGTACTCGACGACGGAATCCGGGTGCACCTTCGATCCGATGACTCCGTCTGCGTCCCCCGCGTCGAGGATCTCGAGGTACGCGGGGATGACGGATGGATCGAGGTCGAGATCACCGTCCATGAACAGAACGAGCGGATACTCGGTCTTCTCGACCCCCAGGGCGAGCGCGTATCCCTTGCCGTGGTTCGGCGTGTATTCGAAGACGGTCACCTTCGGATGCACCACGCTGCGGGCCTGTTCAACAGTGCCGTCGGTACTTCCGTCGGATACGACGAGCACTTCGAAGACCCGTTGCTCGTGATCGAGCACCGCGAGGAGCCTGCGAAGGGCCTGGGCGATTCCGGATTCTTCCTGGTAGGCCGGAATGACCACAGACAGTGGGAGTGGTTCGATGGAGGGGGGCACGACGCGGGAGTGTAGGGACGCCTACGTCCATGCTTCCGGATCGGCCCGACCTCTAGACTGCCGGCCAGATATGGATCTCTCCAACATCATCAAGGCCTACGACGTGCGCGGCATCGTGCCTGACGAGTTCGATGAGGCGATGGCCACGCGGATCGGTGCCGCGTTCGCTGCCTTCGTCGAATCGGACGAGGTGATCGTCGGTCACGACTGTAGAGAGTCGTCGCCGGCGATCCGAGAGGCGCTCATCGACGGGATCACCGGCCAGGGAGTGAGCGTGCGGCTCATCGGCGAGATCCCGACAGACATGTTGTACTACGCCTCCGGAGCCCTGTCGTTGCCCGGTGTCGTGATCACGGCATCACACAACCCTGCGCAGTACAACGGGCTCAAGTTCTGTCAGCCTGCAGCCGCCCCCATCGGCGCCGATACAGGCCTCCAGGACATCAGGAGGATGGCCGAGGAGGGAATCCCGGCTGCTCCCGTGGCAGGTCAGGTGACCCGCGAGAGCGTCGTGTCGGGGTACGTGGACCATGTGATCTCGGCGACTGGTGCATCGGGTATTTCAGGACTCACCGTCGCGGCGGACGGTGGAAACGGCATGGCCGGTGCTGTCCTGCCGGACGTCTTCGAGCCCATCGACGCCGAACTGATCGGCCTATATCTGGAGCCGGACGGAACGTTCCCGAATCATCCCGCCGATCCGCTCCGTCCCGAGAACCTCGTTGATCTGGTGGAACTCGTCAATGATCGGAAGCCGGACCTGGGTGTCGCGTTCGACGGCGATGCCGATCGTGCGTTCTTCATCGACGATCAGAGCGTTCCGTTGCCGGGTTCGACGACCACGGCGATCATCGCCGACTGGTTCCTTTCGGACCAGCCCAACAGTGCCATCGTGCACAATCTCATCTGCTCGAAGGCGGTTGCAGAGATCGTCGAGGCTGCGGGTGGTCTGCCAATTCGCACGAAGGTCGGGCACTCGTACATCAAGCAGGTGATGGCAGAGACCGGTGCGGTGTTCGGTGGCGAGCATTCGGGGCACTACTACTTCAAGGACAATTACAGG
>JBDLIR010000467.1:0-2138 GCA_039714815.1 Actinomycetota bacterium
CTTGGTTTCCCCCTCTGTCTCGTTCCTCGACATCTCCCCCGTCCAAAGAGCCGGGGGAGAGAAGCGGAGAGCGGAAAGACCTCAGATGTCTAACGCGAACTTCGTGGCTGCCCCGGCGTGTATCGCCGTCGTTGGGAAGTACGGAACCGTGACGTCGTCCGGGGTGATGAGCAGTTCGATCTCTGTGCATCCGGCGATGACACCCCCGGCCCCTGCGGTGATCAGCCGGTCGATCACACCCAGGTACGCCTCCTTGGACGATTCCGTTGTCACCCCGCGCACGAGTTCGTTGAAGATGACTTCGTGGACGGTCGTGCGGTCTGGTTCTTCTGGTACGAGCACTTCGAGTCCGTGCGATTCCAGGCGCCCGGTATAGAAGTCCTGTTCCATCGTGTAGCGCGTTCCCAGAACAGCAACGGATGAGAGCCCGCTTTCGATGACGGCTGACGCGGTGGCGTCTGCTATGTGGATGAGTGGAACACTGATCCGTGCGGTGATCGTGTCCGCGACCCTGTGCATGGTGTTGGTGCACAGCACGATCGCCTCAGCACCGGCCCGCTCGAGGGCCACGGCGTCCGTGGACAGGATCTCTCCCATCTCTGACCATGCTCCGGCAACCTGGAGCGCCTCGATCTCGGCGAAGTTGTACGAGCGAACGATGAGATCCGCTGAGGCTGTACCCCCGAGTTCGGCCCGCACAGCGGTGTTGATACGTCGTTCGTACTCGATCGATGATTCCCAGCTCATGCCACCGAGCAGACCAAGCCGCTTCACGACAGCACCATGCCCAGGTGGCGCTCTCCGCGAGCTTCGGCAAGTTCGATCTGGCGCTGCCGTTCAGCGAACCGCGCCTCGCGTTCTGGTGTGAGGTTGTCATGACACGTCGAGCAACAGACACCCGTGCGATATCCGTCGGTACCGCGTGCCACGTCGTCGAGAACGGTATTGCAGTTCGGGCACACCTCGAAGTTGCCAGGCACGAGCCTGTGCCCTACAGACACTCTGCGGTCGAACACGTAGCATTCGCCGTCCCACATGCTTGCGGGCTCCTCGATCGTCTCGAGGTACTTCAAGATGCCGCCTTCGAGTTGGTACACCTCTTCGAAGCCGTTCTCGCGGAGATACGCAGTCGCCTTCTCGCAGCGGATCCCACCGGTACAGAACATGGCGAGTCGCTTTCCCCGCAGTTCCGGGTGGGCATCGACCCATGCCGGGAACTCCCTGAAGGAGCGAGTTTCGGGGTTAACAGCGCCGTCGAACGTGCCGATAGCGTATTCATAGTCGTTGCGGGTATCGATCACGACGGTATCGGGGTCAGAGATCAGGTCGTTCCATGCAACTGCCGGGACGTGCTGGCCGGTGTGTCTGACCGAGTCGACTTCACCAACACCGAGCGTGACGATCTCCTTCTTCAGCCTGACCTTCAGCCGAAGGAACGGGTCGGCGTCGGACACTGCGCGCTTGTGTTCGAGACCAGCCAACCGCTCATCGTCCCGAATGAAGCCGAGCACTTCGTCGATGCCGGTCTCGGAACCCGCGATCGTCCCGTTGATGCCCTCTGTTGCGACAAGGATCGTCCCCTTGATGTCGTTGCCCGCACACACCTCTCGCAGGTTCTCCTGAACCACTTCCGGGTCGTCGAGATCCGCAAAGTGGTAGAACGCAGCGATATGGAACATTCGGAAAGAATACAGATGCCAGATGCCAGATGTCAGACACCAGATGCCGGACTTGCTGGTCGATTTACGATTTACGATCTTCGGCTTCGGTTTCCTCGTCCCACACCTTGTCGGCCCACATGGCGAACCCGAGCGAGATGATGCTGAGTCCTGCCGTCGATAGCGCAAGAGGCAATATGGTCCCGTCAAAGGCTCTGTCGATGAACGAGCCGATGATCGAACCACCGAGCAGGGAGATCAGACCGATGATCGCTGATGCGGTCCCGGCAACCGACCCCATCGGGATGAGAGCAGCGGCGTTGAGATTCGGCAGGAGCAGACCGTGGACGAGGAGTAGCGGTGCGAGCATCACGAGGAACACGCCGAAGGACGGGACACCAGCCGTGGCCAGGGCCATGACGGCAAAGGCGACCGCGACAACGGTGAAGCCTCCGAACGCGATCCGAAGCATCATGCGAA
>JBDLIR010000468.1:0-2135 GCA_039714815.1 Actinomycetota bacterium
CCGCGTTCACCGGGGCGAGGTTCGCTGACTCGTAGCGCCCGGCACACGGCGACGCTCGTGAGACGACTCGCGGATATCGCCGTGCGAAAGAGACTTGGCGACATACGTCACATTCGGTATAATCCCATAGTCAGGAATTTAGGATTATGTCAAAGGTAGCGGATGCGCCTCGAACTCACCAAGCGAACCGATCTCGCCTTTCGGGCGCTCACGGCCATAATGAATGCCCCCGACCACCGGGTGAACGGAGCCACACTCGCAGGCGGTCTCGACATCACGACCCACTATCTGCCCCACGTCATGGCCCCCCTCACACGATCAGGCTGGGTTATGTCGACATCCGGCCCGCGAGGCGGCTACACGCTCATCTTCGACCTCGATGACATCACGCTTCTCGAACTCGTCGAGGCTGTTGAGGGCCCGATCGACATGACAGGCTGCCTCCACCTCGGGCCGCGCCACAAGACCGGCTACACATGCGCCCTCCACCGGCCCTGGACGAAAGCACGTAAAGCTCTCGTCGCAGAACTCGAAGGCGTGACGATCGGCAGTATCGCCAGAGACCCGAATACGGCGCTCTAGGCGGGAGACGCAACGTGAGTCACACATCGCGAGTAGTGAGAGGGTTGCTCGTTGCCCTGATGCTCACCGGGGCGTCTTGCTCCGGGACAGGGACGGCCATCGACGGTTCGACCGGGTCGGTCCCCCAGGGTGTAACACAGGGAGATCCCCTCGCAGGTGCACCGCTGTACCGGGGCGTTTGCGCCACGTGCCACGGTGCAGACCTCGGCGGGGTCAACGGGTTGGGACGGTCTCTGGTGCCCTCGTCGTTCATCATCGACCAATCTGACGAAGACCTCGTCGCGTTCATCATCGAGGGCCGCGAGATAGACCACCCGGACAACATCACAGGGGTGGCGATGCTGCCCAGAGGGGGCCATCCGTCGCTCAACGATCAGGACATCGCCAACATCGTCGCCTACATCAAGGCTCAGCAGTAGCCACCCCGCCGATCCTTCAGGACTTTGGCGCTGATCTGAACGATATTTCGTTCAGATCAGCGCCAAAGTCCTGAGAGAGCGTGGAAACGTATCCCTACGGCACGCGAGCACCCTATATTTCCTACTCACGCTCTAAGGAACTGCTATGCGGCTAGAAATGACGAAGAAGTCTGATCTCGCTCTCAAGTCGCTGCGTTGCATCGGCGATGCGGGGGATGAGCTCGTCGCCGGCAAAGACCTCGCGAACAAGCTGAGGATCACCACCCACTATCTCCCGCAGGTCGTCGCTCCCCTGGTGAAAGCCGGCTGGGTCAAGTCGACACCCGGCCCGCGTGGTGGATACCGTCTCGTAGCCAATCTCGAAGATGTCAGCGTTCTCGACGTGATCGAATCGATCGAGGGACGCATCGAGGATCAGGGCTGCGTTCAGCGTGGCATCCCGTGTCCGGAGAACGATCTGTGCGCCCTCCACGAACCATGGCAGGCTGCTCGCGATGCCATGCTCGACCAACTCGCCAGCGCCTCGGTCGCAGCCAATGTCAGACCTTGCACCGACATGACGGCGCCTCCGATCGTGGCCGGGTAGTTCCGAACAGGCAGCAACTAGGCCCTCGACGAACCGTCAGCGATCGTCAATGCACCAGATATCGAGGGTTCGTTCGTATCCTGGCACCCAATGAACACAACTTCCTCGCAACGTCCCATCTGCGTTCACTGCGGAACCCAAAGACCCGCCGACGAGACCCTGTGCCCCAGGTGCGGAAATCCGTGGATCGACACAACGATCGAGGACACACCACCGCCAGACGCAGAACCTCCACCGGCGACCCCTACGACCGATGCCGGGGATGTGCAAGATGTCGATAGCGATGAGCCACCGACTGGTACCGTCGTCGCGGCTGGGACGGCCGCGACCGTCGTGGGTTCCTCCGATTCCGGCGATGGGGAGTCCGGTGGGAAGACCGATGGGGCTGACGCCAGCGACACCGGCCAGGATTCAGGCTCGGACGAGACCGGCGAAGTAGAGCTGGAGGAAACCGCTGCGGCCGCACCACCACCGCCCGCTGCACCACCGCCCGCTGCACCACCGCCCGCTGCGCCGAGGCCGGAAGATACTGGTGAGTTCGCGTTCGA
>JBDLIR010000469.1:0-2133 GCA_039714815.1 Actinomycetota bacterium
CCAGATCCTCGACGGGTTCGACCTCGAAGCAGCGGATGGCTACGCAGTCGGCAGAGTCATGATGGAGGGCCGCGTCGTCGAGCACGAGCACGGTTACCGCGCCGAGCGCGCGAGGGTCGTCTCGTTGGTCACAGTCGAAACGGATGATGTACGACTCATCAGCGAACTACGCGACCTCGCCGTCGTCTTCGAGTCTCCCGAGGAGCGCCACGAGCTTGGTGTGAACCTCTCGCTCGGATCCGGGGACGACCTCCGAGCCGCGATCTGCAAGTACCTGCTCGAAGAGGAAACAGGAGAGGGACCATGGACATAGGAAAGCCAGAGAGGATCATCGTCGTGGAGCCGTTGAAGATCGACGAGGACGCACCCATCGATCCGGTACATGAACCGGTGGGGGAGCCAGCTCCTTCGCAGGGGGCCAAGGGCGAACGTCGGCGGTGACCGCCTGCGCGAACTGACGCAGCTTCCCTGTTGCAACGGGACCGGCGGAAGCGGATACTGGTTGGAGGGATAACGACTTCGCACAGGGGATGAGGCGATGAGGAGGCCGAGCGCCGACCCGGCGTTCATGCTCATCTACGACGCCTGCTACACGCAGGTGTTCGCGTACTGCCTGCGTCGTGTTGGTGCCGCCGACGCCGTCACCGTGACCTCGGACGTTTTCTGCTCGGCATGGAGCGACTGGGAGCAAGTGCCCACGGGCGCAGCCACACTGCCTTGGTTGCTCCGGGCGGCCCGGTCACAGATCGTTGTCACAGATTGCTCGCACGAGGACATGTACAGACCCGTTGCCGAACGGGACGAGCGCCTGAAGGACGCGCTCTGTGCGATCCCTGAACGTGATCGTGAGATCCTGCTGCTCTCCGTGTGGGAAGGGCTTCCGAATGCCGAGATCGGCGAGGCGCGGCATTGCACGGATCACGCAGTGACCTCGAGTCTGCGGCGCACCCGATCAGCGCTCGAGCGCGAACTCCAAGCGGTTTCGGCAACTGCTGCGATCGACCGGTTGCATAGGGGCGATCCTCTGCCGAACCCGGTCGACGCGGCTGACGAGATGGAGATCCGCACTGACCTGCTCGCCTCGATAGATCTCTGCTGTCTGGGGATGTCGCGGCCCATCGCGCATGTTGACAGTGGCGATCCAGAGAGTGGCCGAATCCTGCCTCGCGTGGGCGTTCGCGGCTTGACGATCGCGTTCCTCGCCGTTGTCGTAGCGGGCAGCGTCTGGATACTCGCGACGTCACTCGCAGGCTCACCTGCACCCGGATCCCGTGAGCAGATGAGCGACGCACTCGACCGCTACTACGGCGGTGGGCCGTACGGCTGGGATGTCGATGACATGATCGGTCTCTACGCGGACGATGCTGTCACGGCCTTTGACACGCCGCCGGACGGTGTGATGTTTCGGGATTATGTTGGCTGGCTCAACGCCATCGGGTGGGTATTCCTCGAAAGATCGTGTGTTTTCACGCAAGTCCGCGATGAGCACGTGGCCGAGTGTGACCTCGTGGCCACGAACGATTTCTACCTGCCGGGCGGCGTTGAGGCCACATCCACCGAGATGATGACGTTCAACGAAGACGGGATGATCATCGTGTGGGGTGTCGGCGGGGGCTTCCCCGACGAGTCGTTCGACTACTGGTACGCGTTCCGTGATTGGTTGCTCGTCGAATACCCGCACGCGATCGGTGAGGTGTTCATCACCTGGAACTCGACTCCGCGCCTGACATCACGCGCTGCAGAGACCGCGTTGGAATACGTCGACGAATTCGTCGCTGCGTCGGACCGGTATCCGATCGATAGCGGGTCTGGCTGAATCGCGGTTGCGGCACGAGAGGAAGGACCCCTGATCCGGGGTCCCTCCTCTGATCGTGTTCGGCTTCAGTCTTGGACCGGCAGGGCACCCGGTGGCAGGTAGCCGCGGGCGACGAGGTCCTCGATGATCGCCACGCTGTCCGACGTCATCGGTGCAACTGGCGTGCTGGCACTGCCTCGGGCCATGAGCTTGTCGATGATCTCGTCCTTTGCCAGGGTCGAGGCCGACGTGGCTGTCTGCGAGCTGATATAGCCCCTGGCCATGAGCTTGTCGATGATCTCGTCCTTTGCCAGGGTCGAGGCCGACGTGGCTGTCTG
>JBDLIR010000470.1:0-2120 GCA_039714815.1 Actinomycetota bacterium
TCGGATCCTGGCAACACGGCACGTCGGACAGCTCACAGCTGACGGCTGACGGCTGACGGCTGACGGCTCTCTTCTCCGATTTCCGATTTACGATCTACGATCCTGTCTCACCCGCGAGATACGGTCGCCTCATGTTGTGTCTCGCCTGTGCGAAACCGGGATGGCCGTTGTGCGAGGTGTGCGAGCGTGGCCTCAGGGTCACACACGACCGATTCACGGAGGGTCGCCACGTCGGTGTTGCGTTCGAGCACACAGGCACGGCAGTACGTCTCATTCACAATCTGAAGTACCGCAGGTCGCTTGCGGCGGGACGGTTCCTCGCACAGGCGATGGCACGAAGGGTTCCCGTGGAGGCCACATCGCTCGTTCCTGTTCGGCGATCGCTCGTCAGGAGAGTCCGTTTCGGCATCGACCAGGCTCACTTTCTCGCAGGGGCGATCGCTGACATCGTGGACGTCCCCGTCGCAGATGTGCTCAGGCCCCCGGTGTGGTGGAGCCAGCGTGCAGGCGCTCCTCGCAGCGAGCGCAAGCCCGTTGCCTTCGGTGCCTCGTCACCCATCGCTGACGGGGCGGTACTGGTCGACGATGTGTTCACGACAGGGTCGACCATCGCCTCGGCGGGGAGCGCGATCGAGCCTGCCAAGTATTCGTCACTCGTTGCAACTGCAGCGGGTATGATGGAACCAGGAGTCAGAATGACTCCAGGCCTGGGAGGTACCGTGGCGGGCGAGCGCCGAGCGAACACCGATCGAGCACCCACCGCGCAGGCACCATCCCAACCAGTCCATCCTGAGAGACAGCGTGTGCATCGCGCCGTCCAGGAGTCCCTATAGAGAGGAGCGCGGGTGACGGTTCGTATCCACGGTAGGAACATGCAGGTGTCCGGGAAGATCAAAGAGATCGCTTCGGACCAGATCTCGCATGCGGCGAGGATCTTTGACAACGTCGGCACCGTCGATGTCGAATTCACTGAAAAGCAGAACCCGCGTCAGGCCGATGAGCTGTACCGGGTCGAGATCACATCGAGCGCTGCAGGGCACATCGTGAGAATCGAAGCGGAAGCATCGGATGCAAAGTCAGCACTCGACACCGCAACGGACAAGTACGAGCGCCAGCTGAGGCGTCTCAAGGAGCGGCTGATCCAACGCAACCGTGTCGCAGCCGATCGATCGCCCATCAGCGAAGAGACCTCCACAGAGGACCCCGCACCTGGCGGGATCGTGCGCACCAAGAGATTCTCCATGAAGCCGATGACGGCCGAAGAAGCCGTACTCCAGATGGAGATGCTCGGGCATGAGTTCTTCTTCTTCCTCGATGGCGACTCGAACCAGCACTGTGTCGTGTACAACCGCAAGGACGGCGACGTCGGACTCATAGAACCGGCCTGACGCACGGAGCGAAATCAAGAGATTCTCACGGACGGACGGTTCGGGAATACCGAGTTCCCCCGTAAGCTTGAGTGACCATGTCGATTTTCAATAGGATGCTCCGCGCTGGTGAGGGCAAAAGGATCAAAGAACTCCAGGCGGTCGTTGAGCGTGTGAACGCTTTACGGCCTGAGATGAAAGCACTCTCGGATGCCGAGCTCGCGGCGCGCACCGACTGGCTGAGAGAACGCGTCGCAAACGGAGAAACGCTCGACGACATCGAGGCGGATGCGTATGCAACCGTGCGTGAGGCAGCGTGGCGAGTCCTCCAGCAGGAGCCGTACGACGTGCAGGTCGTCGGCGCCGCCGCACTGCACAGAGGGATGATCGCTGAGCAGAAGACGGGCGAGGGCAAGACACTCGTTTCGACGATGCCGACGTACCTCAACGCGCTCGGGGGAGGCGGAGTCCACCTCGTGACGGTGAACGACTACCTCGCAAGCCGTGACGCCGGCTGGATGGGTGCCATCCATCGGTTCCTCGGGCTCGAGGTAGGGCTGATCCAGGCATGGATGACGCCTGAAGAACGAAGGCCGGCGTATGCGGCCGACCTCACCTACGGCACCAACAACGAGTTCGGGTTCGACTACCTGCGCGACAACATGACGATGAACCCTGAGCACATGGTCCAGCGGGGGCATGCGTATGCCATTGTCGACGAGGTCGACTCCATCCTCATCGACGAGGCTCGAA
>JBDLIR010000471.1:0-2095 GCA_039714815.1 Actinomycetota bacterium
CATTGTCGCGATGATGGCGTTGTACGACCACCACCGATCGATGATGAGCCGCCGCCGCCGGAGGCCGAGTCGCCCCGGTACGTGTACCTCGACATAGATCCGGTTGTCGGTGAATGCCACTACTGGTCGACCATTCCCGGCGGCCTCGACTCACACGACTCGAGGAACGACGCCGCCATCATCGCGGCGACGATGCTCCCCATCTGCCCCTCGGCTCCGGTCGCCCCGACCGATGCCACGGGGAGGGCATGGGAGGTGTTCCGCTCGTGGTATCTCGCGTCCCCGGAGCCCGCACCCCAGCCCGCGGCACGAGGCATCACCGGACTTCCCACCTTCCTCTCATCGTTGGAACCGGCGGCCATCACACACTTCGAGACGCTTCCGGACGGTCGTCCCCTCAACGTGCGCGCCCGCATCACAGAACTCAGGATCGACTGGGGAGACGGCACAACGGGGTCGTACGACCCGTCCACGGCACTCGTGTACCCGAACGGTTCGGTGACCCATACATACGTGATGAAGACCTGTCCGGCCGATTACCGGGCGAACCACCCGAGCGGGGGTTTGTGCCACCCCACGCTGGAGCACTACACGATCACGGCCGCATATCGCTGGATAGGGGAGTACAACTCCGGGTCGGGCTGGGTGTCTCTGAGCAGCCTCGACCGCACGGCATCCTTGGCCTACGACGTGGATGAGGTCCGCGGCGTGCCGATTCCATGACCGGATCCGCTGCGCGGACCGCCTGTTCGAATCGCTCACACTGAGGCTCACTAATCTTCGTGGAAGACAACCCACGACCTGAGGAGCCTGCAATGCGTATCGAACGTGACTCGATGGGTGAGGTCCAAGTCCCCGAGGATGCCTACTACGGCGCCTCCACACAGAGGGCGGTCGACAACTTCCCGATCTCTGATCTCCGGTTCGGCAGTCGCTTCGTCTGGGCGCTTGCCCTCATCAAGGGTTCCGCCGCCGAGATGAACAAGTCGATGGGGATCGTCGACGCCGACAAGGCCGACGCCATCATCGCCGCAGCCGAGGAGATGATGGCCGGCAAGTACGACGACCAGTTCGTCGTGGACATCTTCCAGACCGGATCAGGCACGTCGACCAACATGAACGCCAACGAGATCCTCTCCAACCGTGCCAGCGAGATCCTCGGCGGTGACCGCGGCTCGAAACTCGTACATCCGAACGATCACATCAATGCCGGTCAGTCCTCCAACGACGTGATCCCGACTGCCATGCACGTCGCCGCTGTGGCTGCGATCGAGGAGGATCTGCTTCCTGCGCTCACGAACCTCAAGGCGAGCCTCGATGCGAAGGCCGTCGAGTTCGATGACGTCCTGAAATCCGGCCGCACACACCTCCAGGATGCCACTCCGGTGCGCCTCGGACAGGAGTTCGCCGGCTACGCAGCACAGATCGACAAGGGTGTCGGCCGCATGAACGCTGTGCTGCCCGAGCTACGCGAACTCGCCCTCGGCGGAACCGCAGTCGGTACGGGCATCAACGCTCCCAAGGGTTTTGCTGTCGGGACAATCGAGATCATGAACCGACGCTCGGGATTCGACTTCCGTGAGGCCGACAACCATTTCGAGGCACAGGCAGCGAAGGACGGTTACGTCAACGCATCGGGCGCCCTCAAGACAGTCGCAACGTCGATGTTCAAGATCGTCAACGACCTCCGTTGGCTGTCCTCGGGACCGCGCAACGGCATCGGCGAGATAACGCTGCCATCGCTCCAGCCCGGTTCATCGATCATGCCGGGCAAGATCAACCCCGTGATCCCCGAGGCCGTGATGATGATCGCCGCGAGGGTCTACGGCAACGACACGACCATCACGTGGGGTGGTGCCAACGGCAACTTCGAACTCAACGTGATGATGCCGGTGATGGCTCACGCCATGCTCGAGTCGATCGAGTTGCTCGCGTCCGGTGCCCGTGTGCTCAAAGACATGACAGTCGATGGGATCACGGCCAACGCCGACCGGGCAGCCTTCCTGCTCGATCAGAACGCGATCGTTGCCACGTCACTCGTCCCGCACATCGGGTACGACAAGGTGGCCGAGGTCATCAAGACGGCGTTCAGCTC
>JBDLIR010000472.1:0-2078 GCA_039714815.1 Actinomycetota bacterium
TGATCCCGCATTCGAGGGAGACATCCTCGATGCCGGCGGCTGTGACTACGGCGGCCGTGTCAACACGATCGAGGCGAACGACGAGTTCACAGTGACATTCTCGCTCTGTGGCCCGCACCCGGCGTTCCTGGCTCAAATAGCGTTCGGTGTCTTCGGCATCCAGCCGAAGGAGCACCTCGAGGCGACAAGCGGCGCCCCGATCGACAATCCGGTCGGCACCGGCCCGTACTCCCTCCAGGAGTGGGTCCGTGGTGACTCTGTCGTATTCGCACGGAACGACGCCTACTACGGACAGCAGGCTCCACATTCGACCGCCGTACTCAAGTGGTCGACGGAGAGTGCCGGAAGGCTCGTGGAACTGCAGAGCGGTACCGCGTTCGGCATGACGTTCCCAGGCCCGGAGGACTACTCGACGATCGATGGCGATGCGAATCTCGTGCTGCTCGACAAGCCCGAGCCGAACATCTTCTATGTCGGATTCACCGACATCTTCGAGCCGTTCGACAACGTCGACGTGCGCAAGGCCATCGGTATGGGCATCGACCGTCAGCGGATCATCGATACGTTCTATCCACCGGGATCTGAAACCGCTTCGCACTTCACCCCGTGCTCAGTTGAGAACGGATGTGAAGGTGAGGGTTGGTACGACTTCGATGCCGCCGCGGCAAAGCAGCTCCTCTCGGACGCCGGCTACCCGGACGGATTCCAAACGAAGATCTTCTATCGGGACGTGACCCGCGGCTACCTGCCGACACCGGGCAACGTTGCGACAGATATCCAGGACCAGCTCATGACGAACCTTGGCATCGACGCCGAGGTCGTGGTGATGGAGTCCGGCGAATTCATCCAACAGTGTTCATCCGCTGGTTCCTGTGACGGCATCCATCTCCTCGGATGGACGGGTGACTACCCGCACGTGACGAACTTCCTCGACTTCCACTTCGGTGAAGGTGTGACGCAGTTCGGTGAGGGTCATGCGGAGATCTACGAACCGCTGGCGACTGCTTCGCAGCTCGCGGACCCGGCAGAGGCAGCTCCGCTGTACGAAGAGGCGAACAACAAGATCAAGGAACTCGTTCCGATGGTCCCGATCGCCCATGCGGGTAGCGCCTTCGGTGCCACTGCAGACGTGAACGGCGCCTACGCCCCACCGTGGGGTCAGGTGATGTTCAACTTCTGGGACAACGGGACGGACACCATGGTGTTCGTGCAGGGCAACGAGCCGATCTCGTTGTACTGCGCCGACGAATCAGACGGTGAGTCGCTTCGTGCATGCGCCCAGGTCGTCGAGGCTCTGTACTCGTACACCCAGGATGGCGAGGTTCAGCCGCAGCTGGCAACAGCGTGTGAGCCGAACGAAGACCTCTCCGAGTGGGTCTGCTCGCTGCGCACCGACGTCGTGTTCCATGACGGCTCGACGCTCGATGCCAACGACGTTGTCGCATCGTTCACGGCCGGCCTGGACGCAGCCAGCCCGCTCCACACGGGCAACAGCGGTGCATTCGACTACTACAGCTATCTGTGGAACGGTCTGATCAACGCTCCGGACACGGACGGCTGATCAACTGAACGGATAACTCGCACACAGGGGGAGGCGCTGAGCGCCTCCCCCTGTGTCTATTCTTCAGGACCACGATGCTCAGTTTCATCACCCGCCGAACACTCCTCGCCATCCCGGTGCTGATCGGGATCGTGGTCGTGGTGTTCTTCCTCATCCGGGCGATCCCCGGCGATCCGTGCACGGCGATGCTCGGTGAGCGCGCCACGGAGGAAGCGTGCGACCGCTTCAACGCCGCCAACGGGCTCGACGATCCCGTCTGGACACAGTTGACGATCTACATGAAGAACATCTTCACGTTCAACCTCGGGGAATCGGTCCGTTTCTCACGACCGGTCGGGCAACTTCTCATCGAGAAGCTCCCCCTCACAGCCGAGTTGGCGTGGTCCGCCCTTCTCCTGGCTGTGCTCGGCGGCATACCGCTCGGGATCATCGCCGCTCGCAAGCACAACACGATGATCGACGCGGCAACCATGGCGTTCGCGAACATCGGGGTCTCCATGCCCGTCTTCTGGCTCGG
>JBDLIR010000473.1:0-2077 GCA_039714815.1 Actinomycetota bacterium
TCGGTACCTACAACGTTGCGAGTCAGGCTGCCGCTGCAATGTCAGGGAACGAGCCCCTCGACCATGGAGAACGGGGCGTGATCGTCAGCACGGCGTCGATCGCTGCATACGAGGGCCAGATCGGACAGACAGCCTACGCGGCGTCCAAAGGGGGAGTCGTCGGGCTGACACTCCCGATGGCGAGGGACCTGTCGGCAGTCGGCATCCGCGTCAACACGATCGCCCCGGGCATCATCGACACACCTCTCCTCGCGGGTCTCAATGACGAAATGCGCGAGGCGCTCGCCGCGAACGTGCCATTCCCCAAACGGCTCGGCACACCATCTGACTACGCACAGCTCGTCGTGTCGATCGTCGAGAACGGCTACATCAACGGCGAAACGATCCGAATGGACGGCGCCCTCAGGATGGCACCGCGATGATCCGGTGCACATCGTTCTCGTGAGTACATGATGGGAGTGACTGAACGCAGAGGGCGCATCATGGATACGTGCACCACGGGGAGGACTGGGTGAACTACAAGTCGTTCGTGTTCTGGGTGACAATGGTGTTCATCGTACCGCTGGCAGCAGCGATCGGAGCGGGTACTGCTGTGGCTGCGAGTAGCAATGCTCGAGCCGGCCGAGTCGTGGGGATCATCGTGTTCTCGATGCTCATGTCACTTGTGGGCGTGTGGTACCGGGCGGTACGTGCACGGGGACCGTCCAAGTGGGACATCGCTGAGTACCACCGGAGGCGCGACGAGAACTTCGCAAGGGCCGAATCGGCCGCTGCCCAGGACCTCGGTTTCGATAATGATTTGGCGACTCTGTATGCGCACGCGGTGCTGCCGCCCATCGACGAAATGCAAACGGCGGGTTCCAAGGACTACCACAGGGCCATCAACGACGCTGCATGGAATTTCGTCGAAAAGTCAGACGCCGCCGTGAAGCGCGACGCAAGCCAACACGACCAGGAGACTCTCGCACTCAACGCGCTCAACCGATACGCCGCGATCGGCCGGCAGCACGGAGACCCCCAGCTTCCGCAGAGGGTGGATGCGATCATCAGGACCTACGCCGAGAGGTAGGCACCGAGATGACACTCCGTCGAATGTCTGAGATG
The DNA here is from genome assembly GCA_039714815.1 of Actinomycetota bacterium. Classification (GTDB taxonomy): domain Bacteria; phylum Actinomycetota; class Acidimicrobiia; order Spongiisociales; family UBA5794; genus JAMBLL01. Next base: position 1,105 of record JBDLIR010000473.1, read on the forward strand.
ACTCGATGGGGTCGCGGCCCCCGTTCGTCGGTGCCCGCGACGGTCGAGGATGAGACTCGCCATGCCCCGGTTTCCGGGCGCAACACGGTCCGTAGTCACTCCTCCCGAGAACCGTCGGCCTTACTCTTCGGCATATTGCCTTGCTCGGTCCAGGATTCGGACACCTTCCCGGTGACCGCGTCGACGGTTCTTTGAGCAGGGATCATGTTGTCCTGTGAATGAGCTCGTCGTCGAAGATCCTCGAGGGATCGGCTTGATCTCAGGTGGTGGAGGACTGCCCCTACGGCCGAGAGCAACGTGGCACCTGCGATAAGGATCAATGCCATGGGAAACGGCTCTTCCACCAGAGCGAAAACCAGAAGCCCAGCAATCAGCATCGAAGCACCGGCAATCAACGTGAGATTCCCGATGGTTCTCGTCGAGAGATACATTGAACACTCTCCCCGGCCGCGTGGATCTTCGCCTCAGCCAGCCAGCATCGTCCTAGTGCTCTGTCCACAAACCTCTGCGCTGTTCTGCCGGCCAGGAACCCCGCTCGCGACGTTCTCGTCCTCGACGCATTCACGAATGCGCCTTTGTCCTGCGGCCTTGCGAGCAACGCCCCTGACTCGACATCGACACCCCGAACGTTTGTGGACAGAGCACTAGCAAGCGATTCATCGCGCATCGTACGAACTCACTACCCACGCGTCAACCGACGAAAAGCTCACGCTCTCCGTCACCCGCGGTCCGAGGGGCTGCTTGAATCGGGACTCGCATTCCCCGAGAAGAGGCGATACACGTGTCTGAGCTTGGCGACGGACTCGGCAGGGTCCTCGAAGAGATCGTTTCCTACCGCAGCACGCTCGACGAGTCACCGGTAGCGCCTTCCGTAACTCGAGCAGCCACGGCAGCAGCGCTCCCGAAGTCGTTGCCCTCCGATGGTGCGCCACTCGCCACCGTCATCGATGAACTCACCGAGATCGCTGGTCCC
>JBDLIR010000474.1:0-2074 GCA_039714815.1 Actinomycetota bacterium
CCGATGCCGGACTTTGCCGACACCCGAACGACCTCGTCGGTCGTACCACCAAGGATGCCGATCAGCTCGGCGGCAACAGCGTCGGGGTCGGCGGCAGGGAGATCGATCTTGTTGACCACCGGGATCACCTCGAGTCCACCCTCGATCGCCATGTAGGCGTTCGCAAGAGTTTGCGCCTCGACACCCTGGGATGCGTCTACAAGCAACAGGGCGCCTTCGCAAGCTTCGAGGCTGCGCGACACCTCATAGGAGAAATCGACATGCCCCGGCGTGTCGATGATGTTGAGTTCGTAGTCGATGCCGTCGCGGGCCGTGTAGTCGATCCGCACGGCGTTTGCCTTGATCGTGATGCCTCGCTCACGTTCGAGGTCCATCTCATCGAGTAGCTGTGCTTTCATGTCGCGTTCAGAGATCGCCCCTGTGCGTTCGAGGAGGCGGTCCGCGAGCGTGGACTTGCCGTGATCGATGTGGGCGATGATGCTGAAGTTTCGGATACGCGCTTGATCCATGGATGTCTCCGGTGGGTTCCACAATGGGTGGAGGCATTTCAGTGTACCGTTGCGGCGCTCCGGTGCTACCATCTGGTCGATTCCCATCACCTCAAGAGGTTCCTTTCGTATGGCCAACATCAAGTCACAGATCAAACGCAACCGCCAAACCGAGCGGCGCAACGAGCGCAACCGCGCCATTCGCTCGGAGATGAAGACCCGGTCGAAGCTCGCTATCGCAGCTGCAGAAGCAGGCGATGCCGATAAGGCGAACGAGGCACTCGTCCAGGCGCAGAAGCGTTTTGACATGGCGGTCACCAAGGGTGTGATCCACAAGAACACCGCTGCCCGCCGCAAGGCCCGTCTCACCGCACAGGTGCGCTTGCTGCTTTCTGCGTAGCCACGATGACCGACAACGAAGGCACCTGGCTCACGCCGGCCGCACTTGCCAAGCTCCAGGACGAGCTCGCCCACCTCACGACCACCGGTCGCGAAGAGGTTGTCGCGCGTATCGCTGAGGCACGCGATCACGGGGATCTCAAGGAGAACTCCGAATACGACACGGCGAAGAACGATCAAGGCCTCATGGAGGCGCGGATCAGGCAACTCCAACACCTCATTGATGACGCTCACCTCACGGAAGTCGACGATTCAGGCGCAGTCGTCATCGGCACCGTCGCCACGGTTGTTGACGACGATGGCGACGAGATGGAATTCTTCGTTGCACCCGCGGAGAACAAGGTCGGCGGCACGCTGCTCGCTTCGCCCGATAGTCCCCTCGGTGCCGCGCTGCTCGGCGCAAAGCCCGGAGACGATGTGACCTACGAAGCTCCTGGCGGAACCTTCACCTATCGCGTCACGGGCGTCCGAATCTACGAAGGGTGATCAGCCACCCGCTGTCCGTCTCAGCGTCGCTTTGAGGTGGATCTGGTGTGGCTCGCCGACAGCTCCCATCCACATCTCGTAGGTGAGGGATTCCCCGTCGACTGCGATCCTGCGGTCGACGGATGTCACTTCCTTTGCCGTGCGTGTCTGTGCAACGAGATCTGAAGCGAAGCTGATGGTCTGCCCTGTGACGGTTCCCGAGTGAACCTCGACGATCCCGGAAGGCTGGGCGATCACGAGTTCCGCTCCCCCACCTTCGACGGGACGGACATAGCCGCATTCTGCGTGGAGCGGGGTGCCCGCCTCGGGATGGTCACCCGCTCGCCAGGTCTTCTGCGAGTAGTGGAGGAAGGGCTTGTCGGGTGGTGCCACGAACGAGATCTCCTCGCGGTAGGCGAAGTCGTCGATGGTCGGATAGACCCCGACACCCGTCCCTTCCCACGTGCCGATGAGGAACTCGAGCGATGCGATCTCTGGGTGAGCAGCCATGGAGGGCACGATAGCCGCAACGGAGCATGCGCGGGTCAGGATGCGACGTTCTCCCATTCCGCGGGCTGACGACGCCATATACAACGTCACGAACCCTGGGTTCAGGGCGTCAACCATTCCGCGGGCTGACGACGCCATATACAACGTCACGAACCCTGGGTTCAGGGCGTCAACCATTCCGCGGGCTGACGACGCCATATACAACGTCACGA
>JBDLIR010000475.1:0-2056 GCA_039714815.1 Actinomycetota bacterium
CCGACTCCTGGCCCAGGGTAGAACGCCTGGAACCCGAACGGTTTGGTCGCGGCGGCGTCGATCACTTCCCAGATGTCCACGTCGAGTTCGTGGGCAAGTTGCGCCATCTCATTCGCCATCGCGATGTTGACGGCCCGGTACGTGTTCTCGAGCAGCTTGGTCATCTCGGCTACTGCAGCCGAATTGACCGGGTGCACGGTCGCCACCAACTGGCGGTACGCCATCGTCGCGATGCGTGTGGAGTCCTCCGTCACCCCGCCTACGACCTTCGGGATGTCTGCGGTCTTCATCGTGTCGCCTGGCGAGACTCGCTCTGGAGAGAAGGCAACCCACACGTCTTGATCCAGCAGGAGGCCGGCAGATTCGACTGCAGGGACGATCACGTCCCGTGTCGTGCCAGGGTACGTCGTTGATTCGAGGGAGACGAGCGTTCCGGGCGTGATCACTTCGACAACCGTGCGGGCAGCCGCTTCGATGTAGGACATGTCCGGCTCTCTGTGGGGGCCGAGAGGGCTCGGCACGCAGAGAACGAGCATGTCAGCCTCGCGGAGGGGGGTTGTGTCTGCGGTGAGCGTCATCCCGTCTGCTAGAGCGCCCGCCAGGTGCTCGTCCGGGACATCCTCGATCGGAGAATCTCCAGACGAAAGCCGGGAAATGTAGTCCGCGTTGATGTCGAACCCGATCGCACGGATGCCAGCTTTCGTGGCGGTCACCGCTAGCGGAAGGCCCACATAGCCGAGCCCGATGATGCCGATCGTCCAGGAACCGGACGCGATTCGCTCTTCGAGCGTTGTCATGTGTCCTCCTGGATTCGACAAGTAGGCAGATTCTACGGCGTGGGCAGGTTCTTCAATGCTCGAGCGAGGAACGAACTCATCTCTCCCCTCGAGAGCAGGCGCTCAGGGCAGTACTTGGTGTTGTCCGGTGGGTTGCAGCCCTTCGTGATCCCTGCAGTCGCGAGGCGATCGATGTCGTTCTCGAACACAGATGAGTCGTCATCGATGAACCAGTCCCCCTTGCCGGGGTCTGTCAGCTCCCATGCCCGCACGATGAATGCTGCCGTCTGCTGACGCTTGACCGTGCTGTCGGGGCAGAATCTGGTGTTCGCCGGCGGGTTGCATCCTTTTGTGATCCCCGCATGGGCGAGAGCGTTGATGTCGTCTTCGTGTGGCAGGCCGTCGTCGTCGGTGAAGTAGTCCGTGCTCGTCGGGTGCAGGTCGAGGGCTCTGACCATGAACGCCGCGAGATCCTCCCTGCGCATGCGGTCGTGGGGGCAGAACTTGTCAGGCCCGTCGTTGCATGCAAGAGCGACGCCGAGACTGGCGAGGTATTCGATATCTGCCTTGTGGACAGTGTCATCGAGGTCGGTGAACACGATCGCTGGTAGCGGCGGCTTGGTGTCACTGACCACTTCTACGTCGAAGTACCACGAGAACAAACCAAAAGCTGACGCCATCGATGCCGCAGAGAGATCCTTCGTGACCGTCGTACCGCTGGATGTCACCGCGGTGAATCGCACGGTCTTCGCCGAACCTGACACGTTGCGCGCTATGACGTCGGCATCGACGAGCGTGTTCTTACTCGACGTGCCCCACACCTCATCGACGACACTGTCAAGGCTCGGTTGGAACGTCCACGATGCGAGCGGGTTCGCCGACGTGAGCGAGTACGAGTCGGATACGGACACGAGGTACGACAGATCCGATCCCCATTTGTCCTTCACCCATTCACTTGCGCCACCGTTTGACGACGAGTAGTACGCCCGGACGATGTCGTAGTCGGGGGCGGTACTGTGCTCGACGACTTTGCCCGCAGTGGCCGTCGCAGCGTCGTCCCATCGGTCTCCGGAAGCCCAGTTCCCCACCCAACCGGCATAGACCTGGTACGAGGACGTGTTCTTCACATCACAGAAGCAACCGGCTTTTGCATGGTTGACGCTGACGTCGATCGATGCAGCGTAGGAGCGTGCAGCCACGGCCTGCGTCTTGAGGGCATCCATCGGCCACGAATGCGGGATCGCTGCGATAGCGCGTGTGTACTCATCTAGCGTCGATTC
>JBDLIR010000476.1:0-2050 GCA_039714815.1 Actinomycetota bacterium
GAGCACGTCGTGGGCGGTTTCGACGAACCCGTACTTGTTGGTCGAGAGGTTCAACACATCGGACATCGCGCTCGTCCCTGCGCTCGGTTCCATTCCAACGGCGAGGATCACCATGTCCATGGCGACCTCCATCGGCCTGCCCATCGTGGTGTCCTCACCACGCACGACCAGTCTTCCGCCCTTGGGGAGGATCTCGGTGATGATCCCCTTGATGTAGTTGACCTTGTGCTGTTCCTGGGCTGGCCAGTAGATCTCGTTCTCCCAGTACCCGTACATCCGCATGTCGATGTAGAAGATGAAGACCCGGGAATCCGGGACCATCTCGCGGATCTCGATCGCTTGCTTGGATGAGATCCCGCAACACACCTTGGAGCAGTACTCGTTGCCGATCTGGCGGTCGCGCGACCCGACGCACTGGACGAACGCCACCCGCTCAGGCGGCTTGCCCGTAGACGGCGTGACGAAGTTGCCTGACTTGAGCATCTTCTCTGCGTCAGCGATCGTGATGACGTCTGGCAGTTCCCAGTACTGGTACTGCTGGGTTTCACGCCCCGGATCGAAGTGCTTGAACCCGGTGGCCAGGATGATCGCTCCTGCGTCGATCGTCTCGGTCGACCCGCCGGATGCCAGGCCCACGGAGAAGTTGCCGAGTTCGCCGCTCACAGAAGCGATCTCGGTACCGACACGGATGTCGATCAGATCGTTGCCCGTTACGGCATCGACCATCACACCCATCGCCTCGGACGCAGGCCTGAAGTGATGTGTCAGCGCTGCGTAATCGGCATGGATCGGCATGCCGCCGGCAACGTCCTTCTTCTCGATCAACGTCACCGGAGTTCCAAGCTCGGCTGCGAGCCTCGCTGCTTCGAGGCCGGCCGGCCCCGCTCCGATCACCACCACGCGATCACTTGGCATCTGCATCCTCCCAGCTCAGGAACTCGATCTCATTGCGTTCGAGGCGCCCGAGGTCCACCTCGAACTCGGCCCACGCCTTCTCCCAGTCGATGCCCATCTTTTCGAGCAGCGCCGTGTAGTCCGTTGCATGCCAGTGCAACTGCACGACACGGTACGGGTGTGCTCCCATCGCAAGCGCCGCGAACTGTGCATCGGACAGGACGGGAACCCCGACGTTGCGCTGATGCGCCTTGACGGCGAACTGGCTCTTGTCGAGGGTCGTGACACACCCCGTGTCGTGGGTGATGACGACGTCGGGGTTCGCCTCTTCCTTCATGATCTCGATCTTGCGTTGGGTCGCAAACGACCTGGAGAAGTCACGCTGGACGAGGATGTGGCGGAACCCGAACCCGCAGCAGTCGAAGAACGTGCTGTAGTCGCCGACCGTGGCCCCGAGCGCCTCGACGATGCCGGTGACCGTTGCGGTGCGCTGGCCTCCGTAGATGTCAGGGTCGTAGATCGCGTCCTCGGTCACGAGCTTGTAGTAGTGGCACGCAGGGTGGATGGAGGCGACGACGCCCGTGAAGTCGACTGTCTGCTTCTCCGCGATCCGGTCACGCATCGCATGGATCCACTCCGAGTAGTGGACGATCTCTTCGGGGACGACGAGCGGCTTGTTGAGCTTGCCCATGATGTCGCGGACCTTGTCGCGGAGGTCCTTGTGGTGGGCGAGTTCCATCCTCGTTTCTTTGTAGTGCCCGTAGGACGTTCCGCAATGGATCATCGGGAAATAGCCCGTTGCGTACGCCGCAGCGAAGTTACGTGCAGCGACCCCGGCCTGGGCAACCGCGTTCGACGTTGCGGACGCGTAGTAGTTCCACGCGGTGCACGACGTCTGGTCGTACGGGTCGACGTAGTTCATCCCGAACTGGCGATTGAGCCAGAAGATCGACGTCGAGTAGCCGGGGATGTGCCCGCACTGCCCACACGACTTGTGATGCCAGGTCATCTGTTCAGGGATCTTCTTCGTGCGCCCGTACTTCGTCATCACCTCGATGTACGGCTCGGGGACGCGCTGAACGATCAACTCGCCTGCGGCTTCGAGTTCGTAGAGCTGTTCGCGGATGTCGGCGGTCGGCGCGTTCTCCGGGTTGGG
>JBDLIR010000477.1:0-2037 GCA_039714815.1 Actinomycetota bacterium
TCTCACCGATCTCAGTGATCAGCGGCGGTGGAGGGCACAGGAGTTGGCACACCAGCCTGCACCGCAGAGCGCAGAGCCAGTGACACAGCTGATGGGCGTAACGGCCGATCTCGAGCTTCTTGACGAGGGCCTGGAACGCTTCGGCGTTCTCGGTGTCGACAGCCTTGATCAGGCTGTTCATGACCCGCTTGTCCTTGGACAGCCTCGCTGTCAGCTCGGCGAATCCGCGCATCTCGTCGATGTCGAAGTCCCTGGACGGTGAGAGTCTTCCAACGAGGTGCCTGCACACCCATACGCAGTGCTTCGTACACAGGTAACTGCATACGAGGTGACAGTGCTGAAGCAGGTCAACCCTGCCAAGTGCTGCTTGGAAGAGATCGGTGTTCTCTGTGCGCACAGCTTCAACGGCCTCGCTGAACGCTTGCTCATCGGCGGCGAGCCTTGCGACCGCCTCAGCGGTCAAGCGAAGTTCCTCCAGCCTCTCTTCTTGTGACGATGCCATATGTGGCTCCCTTCTTCGGGGTCCCTACCGGGGATTCGTCACCTCAGGGTGGCGAATACCTCACCAATGTCCCTGGCCTGTCACGAACAGTACGCGACGGATCACGAGGATGGGGAAGATTCTCACCCGTGCCCTATGGAACTGAGGTCGCTGTACGCTCACGGCATGGACACCACACGTTTTCAACACCGCAGAGACGACTTCATGAGCCACCTCGGGGATGCCATAGCGATCATCCCCGCCGGCCAGGAACAGATTCGCAACGATGACGTCGAACACGCCTTCCGGCAGAACTCGGACTTCTTCTTCCTCACGGGCTTCGCTGAACCGGACTCCATTGCGGTGTTCGACCCCGCCCACGACACCGAGCGCTACACCCTGTTCGTCCGCCCCCGTGACCCTGAGATGGAGTCGTGGAACGGCAGGAGGGCAGGCGTTGCCGGAGCCGTCGAGACCCTCGGTGCCGACGCCGCGTACACGCTCGACGAGTTCGACGATTGGCTCCGCAGGCGTCTACGGGGACGCACAACGGCGGCGTTCACCCTCGGAGGCCCCCACGATTCGAAGGTGCTCAACGCACTCTCAGCAGCCCGTGGCACCAGCGCACGACTGGGCGGTGGGTTCCCCGACCGCATCGCCGACCCGCGCTCGATCCTCCACGAGATGCGGCTGATCAAGTCTCCCGACGAGATCGCCGCGCTCCGGGAGGCCTGCCGGATCAGCGCAGTCGCCCACACCGAAGCGATGCGATTCACCGGCCCCGGGCGGAACGAGCGCCAGGTGCAGGCCGCCATCGAGTACGTGTTCGCCTCCCTGGGGTCCGAACGGATCGGCTACGGATCGATCGTGGCCGGTGGGGATAACGCGACCATCCTTCACTACGTCGAGAACGAGATGCCGCTCAACGATGGAGATCTGCTGCTCATCGACGCAGGGGCCGAGTATCAGCACCTCACGGCCGACATCACAAGGACGTTTCCTGTGAACGGGAAGTTCACCGCACCACAGCGCGCCGTGTACGACCTCGTGCTCGACGCCGAACGTCAGGTGATCGAGATGTGCGTCCCCGGTTTGCCCTACACGGACATGCACACGAGGGCGGTCGAGATTCTCTCTGCAGGACTCGTGGATCTCGGGTTGTTGCCCGGAAGCGCCGACGAGGTCGTTGCGAAGGGCTGGTACCGCGAGTTCTTCTTCCACGGAACCGGCCATTGGCTCGGGATCGATGTCCACGATGCCGGCGCCTATCGCATCGATGGCGTTGGACGGCCTCTTGCGCCGGGGATGGCGTTCACCGTCGAGCCTGGCATCTACGTCGCACCGGAGAAGTCGTCGCTGTCACTCTCGCACGCCGGGTACGACGCGGATGAGATGCTCACATTGAGCTACGAACTCGGCGCGACCGCTGCAAAGGCAGAACTCGAACGACGGCGTTCCGAGGCCGGATCTGTCGCATTTGACGTACCGGAGGAGTTCCTCGGTATCGGCATCCGCATCGAGGACGACATCCTCATCACCGATACCGGACACGAGAA